>DASUPM010000434.1:0-4823 GCA_036281095.1 Pseudorhizobium sp. | reverse complement strand
AGTAGCTCGTTGTAGCTCTGGTTATGCTCCCGCTTATGCGACATGATCGGCCCCACCGCTCACACTCAACTGCGATATCAAGGCTTCGTGTGGCAATATCGGCGGCCAGCTTCAAAGCCATCACCACTGAGCCAGACGTGGCGGCTACATCCACTTGGCCTTCCCCAGTACCGGCCAGAAACGGGTGCTGGACGGTTTTGTGGAAGGGGTGTGAGGAAAACTACTCCTCCTCGCTCTCCCAGTTCTCATGCGCATGCCGCACGCGAAGCACGAGGACCCCTCCATCATCCTCGATGAGATAGACCACAAGATGTGCCTTGAATGGCTGGAGGCGCACCGGCGGGACGATCTCCCGGCGCTCCCGCGCCATGCGGGGATGGTCGCCGATCAGCTCCATAAGCGTGAAGAGTTCTTCATGATAGCGTCTGGCTTGCGCTTCGCCAAAGGCGAGGATGCCGCTTTCGGCAATGGCGACGATGTCCTCTTCCGCCTCGCGGGACAGACGGAACCCCACGATCAGCGGCCTGTGCCTTGAGCCCGCATCTTCGCCTCGCCGAAGAGAGCGGACGCTGACCGCTCTCCTACGCCACTCGAGAGACCTTCACCGACCAACCGCTGCATGGCGGCGATCTTGTCGGACCGCTCCTGATCTCGCCGGATCAGGTCCCGGACATAATCGCTGACGTTGGAATAGCGACCGGATCGGGCCTGGTCCTCGGCCCAATCCTTCATCTTGTCCGGAAGGGAAACGTTCATCGTCACCATGAGAAATCACCTCGTCTGCCGAGGATGATGGCAAACTTTGCCATTCCTTGCAATCGGGCACCGGGAAACGGACGCGTTCTCCCGGGTTCCGCTTTGCCGGCCCTACCCCTCCAGAAACCCCACCACCTCCATCACCTTCCCCTTCGCGTCCACCCTCGCCACGTCCATTCCCCGCGCGACCGTCTCGCCGGCGGGCGAGATCAGGCTCCACGAAAACCGGGTGAACGGTCCGTGGCCGTCGGGGGTGCCGGTGAGTTCGAAGCGGTGGCCGGGGAAGTGGGTGCGGGCGGCGGCGATCATGGCGGAGATGCCGGCAGGGCCTTCGCCCTGCATCAGCGGGTCGGCGTAGCGGGCATCGGCGGTCCAGCCTTCGGTGAGTGCCTGCGTGCGGGCGTCGTCATCGGCCTCGTTCCAGAGGGCGAGATAGGCAGTGGCGATTGCAAGATGGTCGGTCATGGTCGTGCTCCTTTCGTTGATCACGGCCTCAAGGCTGGCCCGGCCGGCGGCGGGGAACAATTACCTCGGAGGTAATCGCTTTCGGCTGCCTCTCTGCTAGGGTCGGCCCATGACCCAGACCCTGACCAAAGCGCCCTCCTCCCATGCTACCGTCGGCGCCGTGCTGCGCGAATGGCGCAGCCGCCGGCGCATGAGCCAGCTGGACCTCGCACTCGATGCCGAGATTTCCGCCCGGCACCTGAGCTTCGTCGAAAGCGGGCGATCCTCGCCGAGCCGCGACCTGCTGCTGAGGCTCGCCGAGCGGCTTTCCATGCCGCTGCGAGCCCGGAACCGCCTGATGCTCGCGGCAGGCTATGCGCCCGTCCATGCGGAAGCCGCCTTCGACGCGCCGGAACTCGCGGAGATTCGGCAAACGGTGGAGGCGATTCTCACCGGTCACATGCCCTTCCCGGCGATCGCCGTCGATGGCCGATGGACGCTTCTGCACGCGAATGGGGCGGCGGCGGCGCTGTTCGACGGGATCGATCCCGCAATGCTGGCGCCGCCGCTCAACGTGCTGCGGCTGAGCCTCCATCCGCAGGGACTGGCGCCTCGGATCGCCAATCTCGCGGAATGGCGCCATCACGTTCTGGAGCGGCTCAAGGTGCAGATGGAGGGCTCCGGGGATCCGTTTCTATCCGAATTGCATGCGGAGCTTTCCGCTTACCCCGCGCCGCCAGCGCCGAAGGAGAGCCGCGCGCATCCCTTGCTTGCCGTGCCGCTCGAACTTCGGATGCCGCGCAGCGACCGCGTGCTGCGGTTCATTTCCACCACAACCGTCTTCAGCACCGCCACCAGCGTCAGCCTCTCGGAACTGGCGCTGGAATGCTTCTATCCCGCGGATGCCGAAACGCGGACGGCACTGATGCAACAGGAGAACGGGGGCAAGCGATGAGCGTCACCTACCTGATCGAATTCGACGTGAAGCCCGCGGAGCGGGAGCGCTTCCTGAGGCTGCTCAATGGCGTGCTGGACGCCATGCGCCACGAGGAGATGTTCATGGATGCGACGCTGCATGCCGATCCGCAGAACGACAACCGCTTTCTGCTGCACGAGACCTGGCGGAGCCATGAGGACGTACTGACCGTGCAGCTTGCCCGTCCCTACCGCGAGGAATGGCATGCGGCGCTGCCGGAGCTGCTCGACGGCGAGCGGAGGATTTCCCTGTGGCAGAAGCTGCGCAGCGACCGGGCGTGATCCACATGGCTCCGAGCCGCCCCCGTTGCACCCGATGTGAACGGCGGCTAGGTCTCTCTCGAAGGAAGGCGGAGGAGGCCCCACATGTTTCTCACCAATCACGACGTCATCGAACTCACGGCCTGGCGGCAGAAGCTGCACGCCATGCCCGAGATTTCCGGAGAGGAAGTCGCGACCGCCGCCGAGGTGATCGGCTTCCTTGCCGACACGGCGCCGGACAAGGTGATCTCCGGCCTCGGGGGCACGGGCGTGGCGGCGATCTTCGAGGGCGAGCAGGACGGGCCTACGGTGCTCTTCCGCTGCGAGCTCGACGCGCTGCCGATCGAGGAGACCACCGACCTGCCGCATCGTTCGCGCCTGCCCGGCAAGGCGCACATGTGCGGCCACGACGGCCATACCGCGACCATCGCTGCGCTGGCGCGCGGCTTTGCCCGGGAACGCCCGAAGCGCGGACGCGTGGTGCTGCTCTTCCAGCCGGCGGAGGAAACCGGAGCCGGAGCCGCGGCAGTCATCGCGGACGCGCGCTTTGCGGACATCCGCCCGGATTATTCCTTCTCGCTGCACAACCTGCCGGGGCTACCCTTCGGCCATGTCTGGCTGAAGGAGGGCATCGCCAACTGCGCCTCGCGTGGCCTGAAGATCGTGCTGACGGGAAAGACCGCACATGCCTCCATGCCGGAAACCGGAAGATCACCGATGCGGGCGATCGCGACGCTGATGCCGGCGCTGACGGGTCTGAGCGGCGGTACCGTTGCGGGTGGCGATTTCGTGCTCGCGACGGTCGGCCATGTACGGCTCGGCGAAGCGGCCTTCGGCATCGCGCCGGCGCATGCGGAGCTTTGGGTAACGCTGCGGACGACCACCAATGACCAGATGCAGACGCTGGTGGACGAGGCCGAGCGGCTGGCGCGGGAGGCGGCGGAGAAGGACGGGCTCAAGCTGGAGACGAGCTACGACGAGATCTTCAGCCATTGCGACAACGATCCGGAGGCCGTGGCCGTACTGAGGGCGGCGCTCGACGCGGAAGGCGTGACCCATGAGCCGGGGGAAGCGCTCCGGGCATCGGAGGATTTCGGCCGCTTCGGCGCGGTATCGAAATCCGCCATGTTCTATCTCGGGGCGGGCGAGAAGCACCCGTCGCTCCACAATTCGGACTATGATTTTCCTGACGACCTGATCCCGCTGGGCGCCCGCATATTCATGCGCACCGCGCGTGACCTTCTCGGCTAGGTGTCCTTGCCGCCGAAGAGCTTGACCAGCAGGTTGTTGCTCTTGCCGGGCAGGCGGCCGTTGTATTCCGGTACGATCACCATGTGGGTGATTTCGCCGCGGCGGAAGGCGGACAGGAACTTGTCGTAATGCTTGAAGGCGACGCAGCCGTGGGAATCGCCGGGGCGCGAGCGCAGGAGATAGGTATGCGCCAGGAGCCCGGTACGGCCCTGCGGATGCTTGCCATCGACGGAGGTAAGGCGGATTGCCGCAACCCCGTGGAAAAGCTTTTCGCGCATGGAAAGCCTGTAGGTGCCGGGCGGCGTCGGACCCTTCATCTTCACATGCGTGAATTTCGGATTGTCGCGCATCTTGCCGATGCCCGAATGCGCCTCCAGCTTCGTGCCGTTCGGCATGTGCACGACGCCGTTGGTGATGTCGTAGATCGCGACCTTCCTCGTGCCCGGATCGGGGATCGGCGTCACCTTCGGCACCGACTTCATCGGGTTCTCGGGCTTTGCGTAGGCAAGTACGGTCGAGGCGGGCGCTTCGTCCTCCTCGGCCCTGCCGGGCTTGGTGAGCTTCGCAGCGGCAAGTGCCTCGAGCGCCTTCGCTGCAGTCTCGGGCCGCGAGGACGGGAGCGGCCCCTGCATGGGCAGCGTATCGTCCATCAGCGCCGCAAGCTCGGTCGTGCGCCCTGCCTCCTCTGCCTCGATCGCCGCCGTTTCAACGGCGCTTTCGTCGGAAAGGTCTCCCTCTTCCATCGCCTCGGACGGAATGGAGGCGGTCACGATCGCGGCCTCGGGACGCTCCACGCGCGGCGCAAGCGCCACCGTCTGGTTCATCGCTTCGCCCAGCATCTGCTTGACCAGTTCCGCTTCCGGGCGCGCCTTGGCGAGCGCCGCGAATTTTTCCTCTTCGGCGGCGCTCGCGAAGGCAGCGCCCAGCTTGCTGGCAAGGATCTCGTCCTCGGGACGCTGCGAAGCAACGGCTGCAAGCTGCGCCCCTTCCAGGCGCGTCGCCTTGGGCGCCGCCGGCTGCTGGTAGAGGCGCGAGAACTTGTTGATCTTCAGCACCGGATCTTCCGCTTCCGCAGGCGCCGGCTCCTCCGACGACGCAGGCGGGCTCAACGACAGCGCGAGGGTGAACTCGGGCTT
>DASUPM010000433.1:0-15098 GCA_036281095.1 Pseudorhizobium sp. | reverse complement strand
GGCCTCCTCGGCGGCACGCTCGACTATGCCGAACTCGGCGCTTCCGGCTACGCCAAGATTTACCTCGAGAATCCGGACGCCGTGGAGCCTATCCTGACCACCGTCCAGACGGATGGTTCCATGGGCTATCACTCGATCATGGTCGCCCGCAAGGATTCGGGCATGACCAAGGTCGAAGACATCAAGGGCAAGAAGCTCGGTTTCGCCGATCCGGACTCCACCTCCGGCTATCTCATCCCGACCGTGACGCTGCCTGAAGCACTCGGCGGCAAGCCGGTAACGGAAGTCGTCGCCGAGACCGGCTTCGGCGGCGGCCATGAAAACCTCGTTCTCGAAGTGCTGAAGGGCACCTTCGACGCAGGCACCACCTTCGGCTCCGGCGTCGGCGACTTCAAGGACGGCTACAGCTCGGGCAACCTGCGCAAGATGGTCGACAAGGGCATCCTCAACATGGACGACCTGGTCGAACTGTGGAAGTCGCCGCTGATCCCGAACGGTCCGGTGGTCGTCCGCACGTCGATGAACGACGACATGAAGGCAAAGTTCAAGGCGTTCATGATGGAACTGCCGAAGAGCGATCCGGCCTGCTTCTCCGCCATCCAGGGCGGCGACTTCACCGGCTTCGCGGAAGTCGACGTCGACTTCTACAAGCCGATCATCGACGCCCGCAAGGCGACGATCGGCGGCTGATCGACGTCACATCACGAGGCCGCCGACGGGGATGCCCGATCGGCGGTCTTTTCTTGAGCCGCAGGATCACCCGGGATAACGCCATGCCGACTTCCGTCATTTCTCCGACGCTCAGCGACAGCGGAGCCCTGGTCGAGCGCCATTGGCGGCAATTGGCGGGTCAACGCCGCCTCTATACCGTCATTTCCGGTATTCTGCTGCTCATCGCGGTTTCCGGCTCGCTGTGGTTTGCGAACGAAACCAATGCGGGCAAGTTCTTCGACCGTCTGCCGCATTTCTTCGATTTCGTCGGCGATCTCGTTCCCCGGGACGGCTGGGAGATCTGGCGTGCCCTGTTCGACCTTCCGTCTCCTTATGACGACGGGAGCCTCAAATACAATTACGTCGAAGGACGACACTACATTGCCGGCGGGCTTTATGTTCCGGAATACGTGTACAAAATGGTGGAGACGCTCAATATCGCGATCCTCTCCACCCTGATCGGCGTGATCTTCGGCTTCATGCTGTCCTTCCTCGCGGCGAAGAACATGACGCGGAACATGTGGATCCGGGGCACGGCAAGGCGCGTGATGGAAGTGATGCGCGCCTTTCCCGAAGTCGTGCTTGCCGGCTTCTTTCTGGCGATCCTGTCGCTCGGCCCGATCCCGGCGATCATCGCCGTATCGATCCACACCGTCGGCGCGCTCGGCAAGCTCTTTTTCGAAGTGATCGAAAACGCGGACATGCGACCGGATGAGGGCCTGAAGGCCGCCGGCGCCAACTGGATCGAACGCTCCTGGTTCGGAATGGTGCCGCAGGTGATGCCCAACTTCATCAGCTATTTTCTGCTGCGGCTGGAGATCAACGTTCGCGCCTCCACGATCATCGGGGCAGTCGGCGGCGGGGGGATCGGCGAGCAACTCCGCCTGTCGATCAGCCGCGGCCATGAGGCCAAGACGCTGGCAATCATCCTCTTTCTGCTTCTGACGATTATCGCCGTCGACCAATTTTCCGCATGGCTGCGCCGCAAGCTCGTCGGCGAACAGGCATTCCAGACAATCTGACGGAGGCTGTCATGACCATACTCAACGCAGCCGAAATGGATGCCCTCGCAGCACGTCACCCGGAACTGATGCAGCGTTCGGCATGGCAGCGCTTCCGCGTGCCGATCATCGCTTCGGCGATCCTGCTCTACTTCCTCTTCGCCTGGTGGTTCTTTTCCGTCGGGAAGGTACTCGGTTCGGCGAACTGGGGTCTCGCGGGCAACTATCTGGCCGACTGGGTTTCCTACGAAATCCGGCCGGACATCGACATCGCCTCGGACGGTTCGATGCAGATAAGCTATCCGCGTTTCGACCCGATCGGTCCAAATCCGAACCCGGAATGGCTCGACGCGAAGCGCGAGACGGTGACGCGGACGATCGAAATCCCCGCTGCCCCGTCCTCAGAATCCAGGTCGAGCACATCGAGCTTCAGCTTCATGGCGCCGCCACCGGTGCAGCAACAGCAGCCTTCGGCACCTGCGGCCCCCACGGAAGAAATCGTGACGGAAGAGGTCGTGACCGAGGCCACCGTTCAGATCGGTCCCTCCCGGACGATCCAGGTTCAGCCCGAGCGGGTCATCCTGACCCGTGGCGGAGAGGCGGTGACATTGAGGCTCGACCGCCAGTCCGACCAGGTGTGGGCGGAGGGCGATCTCCCGGAATGGGTGGAGCAGCGCGCTCCCGGCGGGCGGGTCACCGCCTTCTTCGGCTTCTCCGGCTGGACCGATATCAGCGCGGATCGCGTGCGCGTCCGCAAACGCTTCCTTGGCTGGGAGAATTTCTTCTTCGACACGAGTTCCGCCTTCTTCGGCAAGTCGGCCGGGGAAGTCGCTTCTCTCGTCATCAGCGGGGAACGTCTCGATTCGGCCCAGAGCAACCTCTCGCTGGCCTGGAAGGACATTCTCTACAATCCGTCCTGGCAGCATCTCGACGTTTGGACCAAGCTTTTGCAGACGATCGTGATGGCGTTCATCGGCACGCTTTTCGCCATGATCGTCGCATTCCCGCTTTCCTTCATCGCGGCGCGCAACATCTTCAGGAACCGGGCTGCGAACCAGATTACGAAGCGGTTCTTCGACTTTCTCCGTTCAGTCGACATGCTGATCTGGGCACTGTTCTTCACCCGCGCCTTCGGACCCGGGCCGCTCGCCGGCATCTCGGCTATCTTCTTCACCGACACGGGTACGCTCGGGAAACTCTATTCGGAAGCGCTGGAGAACATCGACGACAAGCAGCGCGAGGGAGTGCGGTCGGTCGGTGCGCCGCCGGCCACGGTGCAGCGCTACGGCGTCGTCCCTCAGGTCATGCCGGTCTTCGCATCCCAGGCTCTCTATTTCTGGGAATCGAACACACGCTCCGCAACGATCATCGGCGCGGTCGGCGCCGGCGGCATCGGTCTCAAGCTGTGGGAGGCGATGCGCACCAATTCCGACTGGGAAAACGTCGCCTATATGGTGCTTCTGATTCTTCTCGTGGTCTTCCTGTTCGACGCAGTTTCGAACATGTTGCGGTCGAAACTCATCGGCGCCCGGTCCCATTGATATCGGGCGTCACCATCATCATTCTGTCATGGAAATCTTTTAGCGCAGGGTCCTGTTTCAGAACCTCCTCTGCCGTTAGGTTTCCGGCAGCTCTCTGACTTCTGGATACGATCTTGCGCTATGCCATCTATTTTGCACCGGCTGCCGACAGCCCGTTGACAGCCACTGCCGGCGAGTGGCTCGGCCGCGATGCCTTCACCGGCGATCTGCTGGACACGCCGCCTTCTCTTTCGCTGTCTCGTGAGCAATGGCATGAGCTCGTCGCCGAGCCGCAGCGCTATGGCTTTCATGCCACGCTGAAAGCCCCCTTCGAACTGCGCGAGGGCCGGACGGAGGCTGAGTTGATCGCAGCCTTCGAGCGGTTCGCCCGTTCCGTCCAGCCGTTCGATCTTCCCCGACTCATTCTCGGGCAGTTGGGGCCCTTCTTTGCGCTGGTTCCCTATGCGCTTCATCCTCCGCTGCAGGCATTTGCCGCGTCGGTGGTGGAATTCTTCGAGCCGTTCCGGGCGCCTCTCTCCGATGCGGACGTCGCGCGGCGCCGGCCCGAGCGCCTGACGGAGGCGCAGCGGAATAACCTGGCGGCATGGGGGTATCCCTATGTCATGGATGAATTCCGCTTCCACATGACCCTCACCGGCCCGGTCGAAAGTGAATTTGCTCCGCAGGTGCGTGACGAACTGGAGCAGCGATTTTCACCTCACCTGGACGCACCCCTGCAGATCGACGGGCTCGGGCTCTTCATCGAGACCAAGCGGGGCGAACCCTTTACCATTCATCGCTGGCAGCCACTCGGCATGTCCGCACCCGACAGAAAGATCCTCCCATGAGCGCCGAAACAGTTTTCACCAATAGCCGCATCGTCCTCGAAGACCGCATCATGTCCGGCTCGATCCTGATCCGCGACGGCAAGATCGAGGACATCTCGGAAGGCACCATTCGGTCCGGCGAGGATTTCGAGGGCGACTATCTGATCCCGGGACTGATCGAACTTCACACGGATCACCTCGAGCAGCACTATTCTCCCCGTCCGGGCGTCCGCTGGAACACCACGGCCGCCATCCAGGCCCATGACGCCCAGGTCGCCACCTCGGGCATCACCACCGTCTTCGACTGCCTGCGCATGGGCGCGGACGAGGACGGGGGATTTGAGAAAGGCGAGATGCGAGGGCTGGCCGACGCCATACAGTCCGCCCAGGCCGAAGGGCGGCTTCGCGCCGAACATCTGTTTCACCTTCGCTGCGAAGTCTCGTCCGACAACGTGCTGGAGCATTTCGCGGACTTCGAGCAGGATTCCGACGTCCGGCTCGTTTCCCTGATGGACCATGCGCCGGGACAAAGACAGTTCCAGTCGATGGACCAGTATGTCCTCTACTACAAGGAGAAGCGCGGCCTGAGCGACGAAGCCTTCGCGCATTTCGTCGCGCGGCGGCAGGCGGCGTCGGCAAAGTATTCGGCAATCCACCGCGACGAGTTGGCCCACAAATGCGCCGAGCGCGGCATCACGGTCGCAAGCCACGACGACGCAACGCTCGAACATGTCGAGGAGGCGATCGGACACGGCGTGCGGCTGGCTGAGTTTCCGACCAGCTTCGACGCCGCCGACGCGTCACACAAGGCAGGCATGAGCGTCCTGATGGGGGCTCCCAACATCGTCCGCGGCAAATCCCATTCCGGCAACATCGCGGCACGGGCGCTGGCCGAGCGGGGCGTGCTGGACGTGCTCTCTTCGGATTACGTGCCGCTCAGCCTGCTGCACGCGCCTTTCGTGCTGGCCGACGATCTGGATGGCATCTCGCTGCCGAAGGCGATCGCCATGGTCACCTCGACACCGGCTCGCACCGTCGGCCTTGATGACCGCGGGCGGATTGCGCCCGGACTGCGCGCCGATCTCGTCCGCGTCCACCGTGAACACGGCGTCCCGGTCGCACGCGCGACATGGCGCCAGGGCCGCAGGGTCGCGTGATGGAGCAGGGCACCACAGTCGAGGGAGCCCGGAACGGGCATCTCATCGTGGTGGTCGGGCCCAGCGGCGCCGGCAAGGACACGCTGATGGACTATGCCGCACGGCGGCTGGAGGGGCGCCCGGACGTCATCTTCGTACGGCGGGTCATCACCCGGGACGGAGATGCCGGTGGGGAAGATCACGATGCGGTGTCGGAGACGGAGTTCCAGCGCCTGTCGGATGCCGGCGGCTTTGCCGTCTCCTGGGAGGCACACGGGCTGCGTTACGGCATTCCCGCGGACGTCGTTGCCCAGATTGCAGACGGCAGGCTCGTCATCGCGAATGGTTCACGGAATGCTCTTCCTCATTTCAAGGCTGCCTTCCCTGCCATGACCGTCGTCAACGTGATTGCGCGGCCGGATGTTCTTGCCGAGCGCCTGGAGGCACGCGGCCGGGAAACGCGGCAGGAAATCCTCGGCCGGCTCCAGCGGAATTCCCCTGCGCTGTCCGGCGACTATGACGTGGTCACGATCGACAACAGTGGCTCCATCGATGAGGCTGGAGCGGCTGTGCTCGGCGTTCTCTCGGGGTATCTCCCGACTGCCGCTAGCCGCTGCTAGTGTGCTTCGTCCCAGTTGGAGGCGGCACGCGCATCCACCTTGAGCGGCACCTTCATGGCGATCGCCGGCATTGCCGCCTGCTCCATCGTCGCGGCGATGACCGGCAGCGTCTTCTCGACCTCGCCGTCTTCGACCTCGAAGATCAGTTCGTCGTGAACCTGAAGAAGCATGCGTGCCGAAAGCTGGGCCGACTGAAGAGCCGGCTCCATCTTCACCATGGCGCGCCGGATGATATCGGCTGCCGAACCCTGGATGGGCGCGTTGATCGCCGCCCGTTCGTTGAAGGAGCGGACCTGGGGATTGGACGACCGGATTTCCGGGTAATAGGCGCGGCGGCCGAAGATCGTCTCCACATAGCCGTGGTCGCGCGCGAAGGCCTTGGTGCTGTCCATGTAGTCCCGGATTCCGGGGAAGCGCTCGAAATACCGCTTGATGTAGTCACCCGCTTCGGAGCGCTCGATCGAGAGCTGGTTTGCGAGGCCAAAGGCCGATATCCCGTAGATGATGCCGAAGTTGATCGCCTTTGCCCGCCGGCGGATCTCGCTCGGCATTCCTTCCACCGGCACGCCGAACATTTCCGAGGCGGTCATCGCATGAATATCGACGCCGTCGGCGAATGCCTGCCGCAATTGCGCGATGTTGGCCACATGCGCGAGCACACGCAATTCGATCTGGCTGTAGTCTGCCGAGACGAGCTTGTGGCCGGGCGTCGCAATGAAAGCGGTACGGATCTTGCGCCCCTCGGCGGTGCGGATCGGGATGTTCTGGAGGTTCGGCTCAACGGAGGACAGTCGTCCGGTCGTCGTCGACGCCAGAGAATAGGACGTGTGGACACGCCTGGTCTGCGGGTGAATGTACCCTGGCAATGCATCGGTATAGGTGGACTTCAGCTTCGTCAGTTGCCGCCAGTCGACGATCTTGCGCGGGAACTCATGTCCCGCGAGCGCCAGATCCTCCAACACCTGGGCCGAGGTCGACCACTGCCCGGTCTTCGTCTTCGCTCCGCCCGGGAGGCCCATCTTGCCGAACAGGATGTCGCCAAGCTGCTTTGGTGAGCCGATGGTGAAGCGTTCGCCTGCGGTGTTATAGATTTCGTCCTCGACGGCCGCTGCCTTCTGCGCCAGTTCTCCCGACAGGCGCGACAGGATCTGCCGATCGACCGTGATGCCTCGTTCCTCCATCCGCGCCAGTGTCGAAACCATCGGCCGCTCGAGCCGCTCATAGACCCGCGTCAACTGATCGGCTGCCAAGCGCGGTTTCAGCACCATCGCGAGCCGCAGGGTAAGATCGGCCTTTTCGGCGGCGTAGACCGTTGCACGATCGATCTCGACACGATCGAAGGTGACGCCCGCCTTGCCGGTTCCGGCCACATCCTTGAAGGAGGCCGGCATATGGCCGAGCCAGCGATCCGAGAGCGAGTCGAGACTGTGACCGCCCTTGCCCGCCTCGAGCACATAGGACATCAGCATCACATCGTCATAGGCTCTGATATCGACGCCATGCCGCTTCAGGAGCAGGTAGGCATATTTGAGATTGTGCCCGACCTTCAGGACGGACGGATCCTCGAGCAGAGGCTTGAGACGGTCGAACACCTCGCCGGTCGTCAACTGATTGTCAGCACGGCCGTTGCCGAGCAGGTCGTCGTTGCCTGCCTTGTGGCCGAAAGGAACGTAGGCGGCCCGGATATCGAGGCCCGACGGATTATGTGTGTTGTCGGCGAGCGCAAGCGACACGCCTACGAGCTCCGACTGCAGCGGATCGATAGAAGTCCCCTCCGCCTCGAAGGCGATCACGCCCGTCTCCCGTGCGGACCTGATCCAGTCGTCCAGATCTTCGATGTCATCGACCGTGACATAGCAGCTCTTGTCGATCTTGGCCGTGGCGAAGCTCTCGGCCCGTGCCTTGGCAAGATCTGCCGGGACCGCTGCGGCGTAAACATCGGCCGCCGGAGACTTGCCCGTGGCCGTCCGCTCCGATGGCAGTGCCTTCTCGCCCGTTCCGGCATCCAGATCCGGACCGCGGGCGGCCGCACCCCATTCCACCTTCACATGCGCCGGCTCTATCGCACCGGCATCGCAATTGCAGGCCTCGGCGACCCGGCGGGTGAGCGTACCGAACTCCATCGTCTTCAGGAAAGCGATCAGCTTCGGTCCGTCCTGCGGCTCGAGCACCAGCGCATCGAGCGGCATGTCGAGCGGGGTGTCCGTCCTCAATTGCACGAGGCGTCGCGACAGGCGGGCCAGATCGGCGCTGGCAATAATGTTCTCGCGCCGCTTGACCTGCTTGATTTCGCCAGCCCGGGCCAGAAGCGTATCCAGATCGCCGAATTCCTCCAGAAGCTGTGCCGCCGTCTTCGGCCCGATACCGGGAATGCCGGGGACATTGTCGACGGAATCACCCACCATCGCCTGCAGGTCGATCATCTTGTCGGGCGTTACGCCCCATTTCTCGACCACATCAGTATACCGATCTGCTTGTCCTTCATGCTGTCATACATATGGACGTTGGGCGTCACGAGCTGCATCAGGTCCTTGTCGGAGGAGATGATGGTGACGTCGGCACCGATCGCCTCTGCCTGCCTTGCATAGGTGGCGATGATGTCGTCTGCCTCGAACCCTTCCGTCTCGATGCAGGGAAGGTTGAAGGCGCGCGTTGCCTCCCGGATCAGCCCGAACTGGGGCACCAGGTCCTCCGGCGGCTCGGACCGGTTCGCCTTGTAGGCGTTGTAGAGATCCTTGCGGAAGGTCTTGGCGGAATAATCGAAGATTACGGCAAAATGCGTCGGTGTCACGCCCACGGATGTATCGCGCGCATCCGTCAGCAGCTTCCAAAGCATGTTGCAGAAGCCCGACACCGCTCCCACCGGCAGTCCGTCCGACTTGCGCGTCAGCGGGGGCAGTGCGTGGAACGCACGGAAGATGAAGCCGGAGCCATCGACGAGGAAGAGGTGATCACCTTTTTTCATGGGCTATGGAATAGCTTGCGGCATCTGCTCCGTCCATGAAAACTTGCCGCGGCATCAGGAGCCGGCGGCCCGCAACCTCACCCCGACGTTACCGATTTGTAATCAGCATAGCCCTTGAAAAGCCCTAATCCGCTTCACATTTCGAGGTTACCGGCACTGATCATGCCGCAGTCTGGAAGACGGCTCGTCCCCCGCCGCTCCAGACCGGACAAAGGCCTTATCCCCTCTCCGGGCCTTTGTCCCCACATCAACCGCCACGGCCACCCCTCCGCCGTGGCGGTTTTCTTTTGTCCTCTCCTTTTCCACGGCAGGCTTGGCGAAAGCATGGGCCGCTATATATCGCCGAAATCGTCAGCGATGGCCCAGCTTCATGGCATTCAACCGATCGCACTCCGCTACCTATCTCGCCGGCCAACTGGCGAAGGAGTTTTCGCGCTCGCTGCAGAGCCGCGCCTCGGCGCTCGGCTTTTCCCCCGGGCAGTTTCCCGTGCTTCTGGAGCTCTGGCAGGAAGACGGCCTGACGCAGAAGCAACTGCTGGACCGGCTGGAGGTGGAGCAGGCCACGCTCGCCAACACGCTGGCGCGCATGGAGCGCAGCGGCCTCATCCAGCGCGAGCCGCATCCCGGCGATCGCAGGGCCCAGATCATCCGGCTGACCGGGATCGGCCGCGACCTCGAGAAGCAGGCGGTCGATGCGGCGGCCGAAGCCGATGCAGCACTTTTCAGCGGCTTTCGTCGGTTCGAACGCGAGCTGATGATGGAATACATGCGCATGGTAATCGCAAACGCCCGCAAGCTCTGAACCCATCCCACATCGGGCTCGAAACCTGCTGCTCTATGGACTAAGGTCGCGTCTGTTTCAGCAGACAGGATTTTTCCCATGCCCGATCTTTCCTCCGTCCTCGACCGCGCCGACCAGAACATCGAAAAGAGCCTCGACCGCCTGTTCGAACTGGTGCGCATCAAGTCGATCTCGACCGATCCAGCCTTCAAGGCGGAATGCCGCCAGGCGGCCGAGTGGCTGGTTGCAACGCTCAGTGAGATCGGCTTTGAGGCATCCGTACGCGATACGGCTGGTCACCCGATGGTCGTGGCGCACCATGCCGGCGCCACCGCCGATGCTCCCCATGTGCTCTTCTACGGCCATTACGACGTGCAGCCGGTCGATCCGGTCGAGCTATGGGAAACCGATCCCTTCGAGCCGCAGATCAAGGATCTCGGCAATGGACGCAAGGTCATCACCGGCCGAGGTTCCGCGGACGACAAGGGGCAGTTGATGACCTTCGTCGAGGCCTGCCGCGCCTACAAGGACGTGCACGGAAGCCTGCCGATCCGCGTCACCATCCTGTTCGAGGGCGAAGAGGAATCCGGATCGCCGTCGCTGAAGCCGTTTCTCGAAGCCAACGCCGAGGAACTGACGGCGAGTTGCGCGCTCGTCTGCGATACCAGCATGTGGGACGGAGACACGCCGGCAATCGCCGCGGCGCTCCGTGGCCTGGTCGGCGAGGAAATCACCATCTCGGCAGCCGATCGTGATCTTCATTCCGGCCTGTTCGGCGGCGCAGCTGCCAACCCCATCCACATCCTGACGGAAATCCTGGCCGGCCTTCGGGACGAAACCGGGCGGATCACGCTGGACGGCTTCTATGACGGCGTCGAGGAGACGCCGGCCAACATCAAGGCGAGCTGGGAAACGCTCGGGCGTAGCTCGGGAGATTTTCTCGGCGAGGTGGGGCTTTCGGTCCCCTCCGGTGAAAAGGGCCGCTCGGTGCTGGAGCTCACATGGGCGCGGCCGACCTGCGAGGTGAACGGCATATGGGGCGGCTATACAGGCGAGGGCTTCAAGACGGTCATCGCGGCCAAGGCGTCGGCCAAGGTGTCGTTCCGGCTGGTCGGGCAGCAGGATCCCGTCAAGATCCGCGAGATCTTCCGCGCCTATGTGCGTTCGAAGATTCCAGCCGACTGCACCGTGGATTTTCATGAGCATGGCGGCTCGCCCGCCATCCAGCTTTCCTATGATTCGCCGGTGCTGACGAAGGCGAAGAATGCGCTTTCGGATGAATGGGCGAAGCCGGCCGTGGTCGTGGGGATGGGGGGCTCCATCCCGATCGTCGGCGATTTCCAAAAGATGCTCGGCATGGACTCGCTGCTCGTCGGCTTCGGGCTGGTCGACGACCGCATCCATTCGCCCAACGAGAAATACGACCTCAAGTCCTTCCACAAGGGCATCCGCTCCTGGGCGCGGATCATGGCCGCTTTGGCCGGCTGACAAAGCAGGAAGGGGCTTCCCGGCCCGTGAAAGCAAAAAAGGCCGGGCAAGCCCGACCTTTCTACTTCCCGATTCTGATGGTGCCAGTACATCCGTGGTCACCCAGGAATCGGGACTGGCATTTCCGGCGCGTCCGCTTCAGGCCAACAGGCCCATCGCGGCTCTGGCGATCATCATCGCCCGTGACGGTTAACACTTCGTAAACTGCGAATATGCAGACCGCTCGAACGACGGCGCGGTTTCCCGCATTTGCTCACTGCGCCGGAAATGCCGTTGGCCAGGAGATGGGAAGGGCTTGCTCTATTTACAAGAGCTAAAATAAAAAAGGCCGGACGAGCCGGCCTTTCCGAGATCTGACGACAGACCTTATGCAGCCTGCAGGCTATCTGCAGCGACCTTGCCGGAGCGACGGTCGGTGACGAGTTCGTAGGACAGCTTCTGGCCGTCGTTGAGGGAGCTCATCCCAGCGCGCTCGACAGCGGAGATGTGAACGAAAACGTCAGCGGAGCCATCGTCCGGCTGAATGAAGCCATAGCCCTTGGTTGCGTTGAACCACTTAACAGTACCGGTAGCCATATCGATGCCTTTCTCTTGCAAATATGATCGATGTTTCGGGGAAAGCCGAAACGGGTGGTTTCGTATTTGAAGAAAGATGGTCGAGAGCACCGAGGCGCTTAGAGCAGGCTTGTCAAACAAATAGCGATGGGCGAGGAGATAAAAGCGGGGTGCCGATATGTCAAGGATCAGCCCTGTCAAAACCGCAACCCGCCGAAAAGCAGAAAGCCCGGCGCGGGAGGAGTTGCGCCGGGCTTCCGAAACTGACCGGCAACCGGGAGGAGGAGGTGTTGCCAGTCCCACCGAAGGAACGCTGGGAGGAGGAGTGCGTCCTTCGATGCTTGAACTATACACCAGACATGGCCGAAAAACAGACTCTTTTTCGCAGTGCAGCATTGCGGATCGCGCATAGCTCTGGAGCTGCTGTCAAAGATTTAGCCATCTTATAAGGCAGAGAGAGAAATGAGCCTGGAATCCGTTCGTCATTTTTTCGCCGTCCACGCCCCCGAAATCGAAATTCTAATCACGTCCGAAAGCTCTGCCACCGTATCACTGGCTGCCGCGGTCCATGGCGTGGAACCGCAACAGATCGCCAAATCGATCTGCGTCAAAGCCGGTGAAACGGCAGCGCTGATCGTCATGGCCGGCTCGGCACGGCTGGACAATCGCAAGTTCCGAAGTCAGTTCGGCATCAAGCCTCGCATGATGGACGGTCACGACGTCTTCCAACTTACCGGTCATCCCGTGGGAGGCGTCTGTCCGTTCGGCCTTGCATACGCCGTCCCCGTCTTCTGCGACGTTTCGTTGCGGGATTTCGAAGAGGTTATTCCGGCGGCGGGCGCTGCAAACGCCGCCGTCCGCATAGATCCTGCCCGTATGGCAACGCTGACCGGCGCCGAATGGATCGACGTCTGCCAAGCGCCATCAGCCTTGCAGGAAGATCAATAGTAGCGTCGGTACCAGGCAGCCCGGTTTTCGACCGACTGGGTGCCAACAAGGTAACCGATGGCGAAACCGATCGCGCCAACCAGCGTGAAAAGAGTCGTTGCGGTTGCCGGGTGTTCGCGGATTGCGCCCGTGACCGAGTTTACCTCTCCCTGGACGTAAGATGCAGCGCTTCCCGCGCGCTCCGCCAACCGCTCCCGCAAGGACGCGATCTCCGCGCGCAGGCCAGCGATCTCCTGTCCGACCTGCTCGTCACGGTCCTGATCCACTTTGCCCATCGGCTTAACGTTCCCGGTAGCTTCCGCCATGAAGGCCTCCATCGAATAAGGGGATGCCGGTCAACTGCTTGCGCAACGATAGGTTCCCGCGCGAGGGATTAAGCTCCGGAGGGACAGCTCAGGTGCCGCGGCTCTCCGCGAGGATATGGGCCAGGGATTCCAGCTTCTCCTTCTCGCTCAGACCCTTCTGCATGGAATGAACAAGGATAAGGGCAAGCGCCTCACCGTCCGGGCTGGACTTGTTGATGTTATGTTCGGTGCAAGCCTGATCGAACACCTGCTGCAACAGGTTCAGTTGATCCGGACCAACCGGATTGCGCACAATCTGCGTAGGCACACCAACCTCCCCTAGCCTTGCGACCAATCACACCGATCATCAGTCCCGCGAACGAATTGATCGTCAAAACTTGGCTTTATAAAGGCCGACTTGTGTAGAGCTTGCGCATGTGGCCGGGCAAGGTTGGTGCCCAAATTGCTACAATGGCGAGAGTGCCGCGCTGCAGCCGCCGGCCGACTCGATGACGATCGGCGCCATGACTGCCGGGTCCCGCAGCTACGCCGCTCCGGCAGGGTCTCCGATGGGTAGAAGCGCCGGCGTGAGGTTGGGGTCCTGCGGGTTCTTGCTGTCACCCGGATTCTGAACCGGCGTCAGCGGCGGCTTGTCCTGGGTTCGGTCCGGAATGCCCGGCGTGGGGGTCGGTCCACGAGGAGTCTCCGGCGCCGGATTTGGTATAGGGTCCTTGTTCGGCATTGTTCTCTCCTTTCGTTTCCTCAGGAGGAACGGCGAACATCCGACCCTGGTTCCGACCGGCAGCCGGGACTGGCGAGAACGCGTGGCGCGTTCTTCGTTACTGCGTCGTCGTAGCCTGTTTCTCGACCGGCTTCTTCTTTGCCGCTACGACAGTGTCGTCCGTGTCGGAGACGCCTGCGGTTGTCGTGGTCCTGTCGACGTCAACGGCAGCATTGACCTTGGCGTGGCCGGCGCAGTCGGCCATTGCCATGGAAGTCGTGAGACCCAGCACGGATACGGTTGCGAGAAATGTCTTCATGTCATTCTCCTTCCGATGGTTGCGACCGCAGTTTACGCGCGACGCCGTCAAACAGGAAATCACAAAAGCCGGCTACCCCGCGAATTTCAGTTTTACCGTGGACTACCCTGGTACCCCCGGACTGCCCTCGGACGTGGCGGTATTTCGTAATTCTCGCCCATTCGCCTTGCTTTTGAACGCGATTGCGCTAGGAAGCACCGTTATTTTTCCAGGGAGCGGAGACGTGCGGGCATTGCTGGGGGTGAGCCGGGTAATCGACGGCATCAGCTACTTCGTCGGCAAGACGGCGGGCTACCTGGTGCTTCTGTGCTGCCTGATCAGCGCTGGCAATGCGGTTGTCCGCTACACGTTCAACTACAGCTCGAACGGCTGGCTCGAGATCCAGTGGTACCTGTTCGGTTTCGTCGTTCTCATGGGCGCCTCCCATACGCTGCGGCTCAACGAGCACGTCCGCGTCGATCTGATCTACGGCTCGGTTTCGGATCGCGGACGCCTGTGGATCGACATCGTCGGCATCATCGTTTTCCTGCTGCCGGCCTGCATCTACCTCACCTGGCTCTCCTGGCCCTTCTTCGAGCTCTCCTGGCAAAGGGGTGAAACGTCATCGAACTTCGGCGGTCTCATCCGCTGGCCCGCGAAGCTGATGATCGTGGCAGGATTTGCCCTTCTCACCCTGCAGGGGATTTCCGAACTCATCAAGCGGATCGCCGCGCTGCTCAACGTCATCGCCGTCGATACCACCTACGAAAAGCCGCTGCAGTAGCAGAGAGCAGCAAGGAAGCTCCGAGCCATGTTTCAATACGGCGTGATGCCACCTGCGATGTTCCTGGGCATGATCATCTTCATGCTTTTCGGATTCCCCGTTGCATTCTCGCTTGCAGCCGTAGGTCTCTTCTTCGGCCTGATCGGCATCGGTACCGGCCATTTCGAAATTGCCTTCATGCAGGCCCTGCCGCTCCGGGTGTTCGGGATCATCTCCAACGATCTTCTTCTGGCAATTCCCTTCTTCACCCTGATGGGCGCGATCCTGGAACGATGCGGCCTGGCGGAAGATCTCCTGGAGGGAACCGGCAAGCTTTTCGGGCGCATTCCTGGCGGCCTTGCCTACGCCGTGATCCTTGTCGGCGCCATCCTCGGCGCGATCACCGGCACGGTGGCCGCCTCGGTCATCACCATGGGCGTGATTTCGCTGCCGATCATGCTGAAATACGGTTACAGTCCC
>DASUPM010000432.1:0-4060 GCA_036281095.1 Pseudorhizobium sp. | reverse complement strand
CGTCTTTGCCGGCCGGCAGCCGCAGCCGGTAAGTGAGGAGGAGCGCCTTGCCCGCAAGACCCGCTGCGTCGCGGGCCTCAAGGAAGCGGGCGATCATGCTGCAAGCCTGGGCGTTCTCTTAGCGGTCGAGCCGCTCAACCGCTTCGAAAGCGACGTGCTCTGCACCACGCAGCAGGCGATTGAACTGCTGGACGCTGTCGACCAGCCGGCCGTCCAGCTCATGCTTGACACGTTCCACATGCACATGGAGGAAGCCTCCATTGCCGAGGCGATCCGGCTGGGCGGCAAGCGGCTCGTGCATTTCCAGGCCAACGAGAACCACCGCGGCTTTCCCGGCACCGGTGCAACGGATTGGGTCGAGGTATTCCGCGCGCTCCATGACATCGGTTACGGCGGCCCGGTATCGCTCGAACCCTTCCGCCGCAACGACGACCGCTTCGGCGTTCCCTTCGCGCAGTGGCGCGCGCCGCACGAGGACGAGAGCGAGCGCCTTGCCGCCAGTGCCGAATTCATCAAGTCTCACATCCTGCTTACGGAATATCGTCGATGACACTCAAGATCGGTTGGATCGGCTGCGGCGTCCACGCCACCCAGATGCTGCTTCCGCAGCTCGTTCGCCATGACGTTCAGATCGTGGCACTCTGCGATATCGACGGCAATCGCCTGGCATCCGCCGGACGGCAGTTCGGTGTTGCGAACCTGACGGGCGACGCGGAGGAGCTTATCCGCCGCTCCGACATCGACGCCGTGGGCATGGCCGTCGGGCCGGACCAGCATCTCCTGTTCGGCAAGATGGCGCTGGAACGGGGCCTTGCCGTCTTCATGGAAAAGCCGCCGTCCGGCAGTGCCGCCGGGGCGCGCGAACTGCTCGCGGCCTCGGAAAAGTCGGGCAAGCCGCTGCTTCTCGGCTTCATGAAGCGCTATTCCGCCGGCAACAAGATCGCGGCGAACATCCTGCGCTCGGGCAGTTTCGGCGAAATCTACGGCCTTACCGGCTACTACATGACCGCGCCCGGCTACTTCGCGGGCAATGTCGACTATACCGGCTTCTTCCTGCACCATTGCGTGCATTACATGGACCTCGTCTCCTTCCTCGTCTCGCCGGTCACCAGGCTGACGGCCCGCAAGGTCGAGAAGGACAGGGGCAAGGTGCTCTTCCATGTGAATTTCGACTTCGAATGCGGCGCCATCGGCACCATAGCCATGGGCACGGCACAATCGCGCGGCGCGCCCGTCGAGCGCATCGAAATCATGGGCGATCACCAGCGCATCGAGGTGGACAATGTCATCGAGGTTCGCTGGAACCGCAATCCGCCGTTCAAGGTGGACGATCCTGCTGCCACGCTTGACGATGCTGCAGATACATTGCTCTGGAAGCCCAACTTCACCGCTGCCGCCAACGAGGACCCCAAAGGTTACCATTCGCTGCTTGCCGACGTCATTCCGGCGCTGGCTGGACATCAAACGCCGGCTCCGACGATCGAAGACGGTGTGGTTGCGATGGAGCGTCTTGAAGCATTGCGACGCGAGCTGGCGCTGTAGAGTTCTCGGTGCCCACGGCAGACCACTTGAGAAGGCCCATAATCCGGGGCTGCAGTAGCGTTGGCATTGCAGGCACACCGTGGAACTGGCGTCGATAGCAGTCCGCTCCCCCGCCTCGTGCTCACGCGGAGCCGCGATGATCTGCTCTTCCGTAACCGCTTCCGCTTCATCTGTCCGTTCTTAAAATCGCGGTCGGACTCTAACTCCAGGTGGAGGAAAAAATCAGTGGCAGGTCACGACGTACAAATGGTAGCGCCCAGGCTCGGCCTCGAAGCCGCCTTCGCCGGTGGGAGCGGGACCTCCACCCGGTGTAATCCAGTCGCGGAAGCTCGAGGTCTGCCAACGAAGCCGCCCACTCACTTTTCAAAAACGTTGGTGTTCTCCTTTGACGGGTGGCAGGTCACTACTTGCTGCGGGCCGCCAGCCTTTGTTTTCCGATAGGAAGAGGCTAGAAGATCGGTTTCGCGTCCAAAGGTCTTTTCTGAGCGTCCGGCGCGGATACGCGATAGTAAGTCGGGTCGGATAGGGCCTCCAACAATCGGAATAGATGTGCAGGGTATTACGGTCGACGCGGTCATCCATGTCCTTTACCTTGTCGCCATCATCGTCGAGGCGATGACGGCGGCAATCGCGGCTGGGCGCCGGCAGATGGACTGGCTGGGCGTTTGCGTGCTGGGAAGTGTGACGGCCCTGGGCGGTGGTTCCGTGCGCGACGTGGTATTGGACCATCACCCCCTCTCCTGGGTGGAGAGGCCTTATCTTCTGTTCGTGACGGGCGGAGCGGCCCTGGCTACGATTGCGGTCGCGAAGCTGATGCCGAGACTGCGGCACCTGTTCCTGTTCCTCGACGCCATCGGCCTCGTGGTTTTCACCATCATCGGCTGCCGGATTGCGGAAGGTCTCGAGCTTCCGCTGGTGGTTGTGGTCGCATCCGGTGTCATAACCGGTTGCGTGGGAGGCGTCTTGAGGGATGTATTATGCGCTCAGGTTCCACTGCTCTTTCGGGCAGAGCTTTACGCCACCGTTTCCGTTCTGGCGGCCCTGGTCTATCTGGGGCTGCTGACCCTGGGCGTCGGGGAGGGTTTCGCGTTGCTAGGGGCAACGGTTGCCGGACTGACCTTGAGGTTGACCGCCATCCGCTTTCACTGGAGCCTGCCCAAGTTCATCTACGGTGATGTCGACTATTGAGCTGCGGAATCCCGGTTAGCAGCGGTTCCTTCCGGAGGGGTGCCTCCTGTGCTAGCTCCTCCGCCGACGAAAGGAGAGCATGGTGGCTCGAACACTGATCCGGCCCGGCGGGCGCAGCGAACGTATCCAGATTGCCGTACACAGGGCGGTACAGGGACTGATGGAGGAACAACCTGACCAGCAACTGACGGTCGCGATGATCGCGGCCCGCGCCCAGGTGCCGCCGTCCACCATCTATCGCCGCTGGCAGACGCTCCAGCAACTCCTGGCCGACGTGGCGAGCGAGCGCTTCCTGCCCGATACCATGCCGGCAGATACAGGAACGCTGGAAGGCGACCTGACCGTCTGGCTCGAGCAGTTGGTGGACGACCTTTCATCAGGTCCCGGCAACGCGCTGCTGCGGGAAAGGCTGACCAATGTGCGTATTGCCCGGATCGCCGCTGGCTACGCCTACCAGAACCTCGTCTGCCTTTGCGAGCGCTGTTCGGCGCGCGGCGAGCCACCGCCGGTCCCGGACCGCCTGATGGACCTCCTCGTCGCGCCGGTAATCTACCGGATATTCTTCGCCGGGCAGACGATCTCCAGCCTCTACCAGGCAGAGCTGATCCAAAATGCGCTGCAGTCACCGATCCTGATGGAGGCTTTTGATGCCCAGGCGTCCATGAAGGAGTATGTCCTTTACGAAGATGGTGCTCAGTAGCCGACAAGCAGCATCGGGTCATCCACGCCGAAGCGAGGTTCGACGCCCAGCAACGGCGCGGCACGGCTGACGATCTCCTTGATCATCGGCGCCGCCGTATAGGCAGCCAGGCGTCGGCCGGATTCGCCGGTAAGGGGGGCATCTATGATCGACAGCACCACATAGCGGGGCTCGTGGATGGGGAAGCCACCGAGGAAGCCGTTGAAGTTGAGGTCGGTTGCATAGCGACCATTGACGACCTTATCGGCGGTACCGGTCTTGCCGCCGACATGAAAGCCGGGCGCATCGGCGCTTCGCCCGGAGCCGGTCTTGCCGTTCCAGTCGAAGAGGTAGCGCATATGTGCGCTCGTCCTTTCGTCCAGCACCTGGGTGGAAGGCGGCGGCGCGTCTCCTCGGTGCCTCGCCAGGAAGGTAGGCTGGATGAGCTTCCCGCCATTCAGGAGGGCGGCTGCTGCAACGGCCGTTTGAAGCGGGGTCGTCGCCATCCCGTGGCCATAGGAGATGGTCGCGGAGTTGATCTTCTTCCAGACGCGAGGCTGCGTTGGCATGGCGATCTCGGGCAGTTCGGTATCGAGCCGCGACAGGAGCCCCAGCCGGGTCAGGAAGGCTTTGTGCCCGTCAATACCCACC
>DASUPM010000431.1:0-4400 GCA_036281095.1 Pseudorhizobium sp. | reverse complement strand
GCCGCACAGGCGACGGCAGTTTCCTCGACGCTCGCCGGAGCCGTGGAGACGGCGCAGTCTATGACCGGCGCTCCCCCTGCCTGGCTGGAGACCGCGAAAAGCGGCTTCTCTCTGGGTTTTGCGGCATCCTGCGTTCTGGCGACCGCAATGCTCCTGCTCCTGGCCTTCTTCTCCCGCCGGGTCTATGCAGCGGCGCATATCAACAAGGACAGTCTAACTTCACACTGAGCGGTCTCGATAACCGGCCCCTCTTCTGCGGGAACATAACGGAACCGGCAGATCGCGAATAGCGTTCCCCTGCGCCGTTCCGCGGGATGACGTAGCGGCGTGATGCCGAAGCCGAGGGTCCGATTATGACGTTCCTGCGTAACAACAGTCTCAGCCTCGTACTCCTCCTTCTGACGATTTCCACGCTTATCGGCATGCTCTTCAGCGGATGGCATGTCGGCCAGGAACAGGCACTCCAGCATGGCGGCAGTCCCCCGCCGCTATGGGAGTACGCGATCTCCGGCGATTTCCTCTCCGCACTCTTCGAGAACTGGGAAAGCGAATTCCTGCAGATGGCAATGTATGTCTGCCTGACCGCCTTCCTGTTCCAGAAGGGGTCGGCGGAATCGAAGGAGCCGGATGATCCGAACGATCCGGTCAACGAGGATCCGGCCAAGCACCAGGACGATCCTGAAGCTCCCTGGCCGGTCCGCCGGGGCGGCCTCATCCGCACCATCTACTCCTATTCCCTTGGCATAGCGCTGGTGCTGCTGTTTCTGATTTCTTTCGTGTTTCACCTGTTCAGCAGCGCGGCAGCGGCCAACGAGGAGGCAATGCGCCATGGCCAGCCGGTCATGACGATCATGGATCACCTGATGGCTGCCCAATTCTGGTTTGAATCGTTGCAGAACTGGCAGTCGGAGTTTCTCTCGACCCTGGTCCTGGTCGTTCTCTCGATCTTCCTGAGATTCCGAGGCTCTCCTGAATCCAAGCCTGTTGCCGCCCATCTGGACAAGACCGAGTAACAGCCGATTGACTCAACCGGCTCATGAACAATCGCGCGCAAGAGCCTGGACAGACTCCATATCCCGGCGAAACCGCACCAGTTCCTCGGCCTTCTTGGCCCCATCCGGAATACGCAGCAGATAGGACGGGTGTACCGTGACGAACAGGGTCCGCCCGTGCTGCATCCCGATTGGTTGGCTCCGCACCTCCGAAAGCGTCCGCTTTTCGTCGGTGAGCGCGAAATGAGCTGTCGCGCCCATTGCCACGATCAGCCGCGGCTTCACCAGTTCCATCTCCTGGGCAAGCCACCAGCGGCATCGCTGGATTTCCTGTACGTTCGGCTTCTGGTGGATGCGCCGCTTGCCGCGAGGCTCGTACTTGAAGTGCTTCACCGCATTGGTGACGTAAAGCGAGTGCCGGTCCAGGCCGACCTGCCGCAGGACGTCGCTGAAGAGCTGTCCGGCCGGACCGACGAAGGGCTTGCCGGCGAGGTCCTCCTGGTCTCCGGGCTGTTCGCCGACCACCATGACCTTCGCATCCGCCGGCCCTTCGCCGAACACCGTCTGGGTTGCGCGGCAATGGAGATCACACCGCGTGCAGTGGCGCGCCTCATGCTTCAGGCCCGCGAGCGTCCCGGCAGCGGGCTCCGCCGGAGGCGGAGCATTCGCCCCCGCCTCCTGCAGGCGATGATGAAACGGAGGCGGTTCGCTGGCCTGCCTTTGCCCCATCTCGATGACGCTCGCCTCGGCATTGGCGATGAGCTTCGGGATGAGTTCGGCCTCGGGAAGGTTCTTCCAGTACTTCTTCGGCATTTCGGCGGTCATCGCCTTCACCTTCAGCCGCGCCGGGTTGAAGATCGATGCGTAATAGGTCCGCCACAGGTCGTCTGTCTCGTCCTTGAAATCGGGCTTTTCCGCCGGTTCGTCCGTGACCTTCAGCGTTTCGCCGTCCCAGGAGGCAGACCCCATCGGCGTCGCGATCAACCAGTCCATGTCGTTGAAGCGCCTCTGGAAGAAGGGCGCGACGCGTTCGATGATGAAGTGGTCAGGCTCGAACCAGGCGACGAACCGTCTCCGCGCCGCGACCCCGGGAGCGAGCGGCATTTCCTTGAAGCGGACGAAGGCGGTCATCTTGTGATAGTCCCGCCCGACCGCCTTCGCCATCAGCCGCGCTGCCACGACGTCGGCATCCGACATCATGTCCAGCAGGCGCCGGTTGTGCATCAGCCGGAACAGGAGCCGGTAGAGGAGCGCGAAGCGCCCTGGGTCGCGGTGACAGACGACCGCGCCTGCAAGCTTCAGGAAGTCGGCCGGCACCTTCGGCGGGCCGATCTGCGGCAGAGGCGGCGGCAGGCGGCTTTCCTCGCCGAAGAGCCCTGCGCCACGCCCCTCGATCTGCCAGGCAATCCGCTCCGGCAGGACGCCGCCCATCAGGAAGGCACGCGCCGCCTGCCGCCACTCCTCCAGATCCCCCCTCCCTTTCAGCGTGCAGTCGTACATCAGAGGAGCGAGAGTTGTTCAGGTTTCGGCTCGAACATCGCCCGCAGGTCGGGCCTGTCGACCAGCCTGTGCGGCGTCCAGCCTTCTGCGGTGATGAAAGGCTGCACCTTCTTGAGCGAAACGCCGAGCCGCTTGAGGTCGTCCAGCCGCAGCCGGCTGAAGCGTCGCGCTGACAGTATGGACTTTACGGTCTTGGTGCCAAATCCCGGCACCCGTAGCAGCATCTCCCGATCCGCCCGGTTGACGTCCACCGGAAACCGGTCCCGGTGGCCGAGAGCCCATGAAAGCTTCGGATCGAGGTCCAGATCCAGCATCCCGTCCGGGCGGCTGGATGTGATCTCGCCGACGTCGAAGCCGTAGAAGCGATAAAGCCAATCCGCTTGATAGAGCCGGTGTTCACGCATCAGCGGCGGCTTGATCAGCGGCAGGTTCTTCGATGAATCCGGTATCGGGCTGAACGCGGAGTAATAGACCCGCTTCAGACCGTAACTGCCATACAGCCGGGCGCTGGATCCCAGAATGGTCGCATCGTCGGCACCATCCGCTCCGACAATCATCTGCGTGCTCTGTCCGGCCGGCGCAAAGCGACGCATGCGCTTCGTCTGCAATGTCGTCTCGCCCATTTCCTCGATCTTGAGGCGCAGTTCGCCCATGGACCGGCGGATGCTGTCCGGCTGCTTTTCCGGAGCATAGCGGTTGATCCCCGCATCCGTCGGCAGTTCTATGTTGAGCGACAAGCGGTCGGCGTAAAGCCCTGCCTCCTCGATCAGGCGCGGGGAAGCCTCCGGAATGGACTTCAGGTGGATATATCCATGGAAGTTGTGGGCGGTACGAAGCTCACGCGCGATCCGCACCATCTCCTCCATCGTATGGTCGGAGGTACGGATGATGCCGGACGAGAGAAACAGGCCCTCGATATAGTTGCGCCGGTAGAATTCCAGCGTCAGCCAGATCACCTCCTCCACCGAAAATCGCGCCCGTTCGACGTTGCTGGAGGACCGGTTGATGCAGTAGGCGCAATCATAGATGCAGAAGTTAGTCAGCAGGATCTTCAGAAGCGAGATGCAGCGTCCGTCCGGCGCATAGGCGTGGCAGATTCCCGACCCTTCGGTCGAACCGAGACCGCCTGAGCCTGCCGAGGAACGTCGGATGGTGCCGCTCGACGCGCAGGACGCATCGTATTTCGCGGCGTCGGAAAGGATGGCCAGGCGGTCTTTTAGGCTCTTCTTCATTAGCTTGTTCACTAAATGTTCTTGCCTCTTTCGTCAAGACCGCCGGGTGAATTCATCGGTGGGACCCTATTTCGAAAATGCTGGAACTCTCAGACAATCATCTGCTATAGTTCCGCAAATTTGAGGGTTGCACGGTTCCGCAGTTTTTACTTCGGAACCTGTTTCTTTTTGTGGCCTCGGTCAGCGCGGCCACGGCGTGAAGGGCAAGATTATGGTCGAAAAGGTACCAATGACGCAGAACGGCTTCACCCAGTTGCAGGAGGAACTGCGCTGGCGTCAGCAGGAGGAGCGTCCCCGCATCATCGAGGCAATCGCCGAAGCGCGCGCCCATGGCGATCTCTCGGAAAATGCGGAATACCATGCAGCCAAAGAAGCACAGAGCCATAACGAGGGCCGGATCACGGAACTCGAGGACCTGACCGCCAGGGCGGAGATCATCGATCTGTCGAAGATGTCCGGCTCGAAGATCAAGTTCGGCGCCACCGTCAAGCTGGTGGACGAGGACACGGACGAGGAGAAGATCTACCAGATCGTGGGCGACCAGGAAGCCGACGTAAAGGCAGGTCGCATTTCCGTGTCGTCGCCCATCGCGCGCGCGATGATCGGCAAGGAAGTCGGCGACTCGATCGAGGTCAACGCGCCAGGCGGCTCCAAGGGCTACGAGATCCTTTCCGTC
>DASUPM010000430.1:0-8072 GCA_036281095.1 Pseudorhizobium sp. | reverse complement strand
AGCGCACGGCAGTGATGAACTCCTGGCCGTGCATCATGAAGCAGCCGTCGCCGGCGAAACAGATGACCTCCCGCTCGGGGAAAAGCTGCTTGGCGGCGACCGCCGCCGGCAGGCCGTAGCCCATGGAGCCGGACGTCGGGGCAGCCTGGGTGTTGTATTTCCGGAACCGATGAAAGCGGTGGACCCAGGTCGCGTAGTTGCCGGCGCCGTTGGTGAAGATCGCATCGTCCGGCGTATTCGCCTCGATCCATTCCATGATCGGCCCCATCTGGACCTGGCCGGGGCCGGTCTGCGGGGGCGTCGACCACTTGACGTAGGCCTCGTGCATCGCCTGCGTTCTCACGGCCCAGGCGGGAGCTGCCGGGGGCTCGAGCGTCTTGAGCGCGGCGGCGAACTCGGCCGGCGCGGCACAGATGGCAAGGTCAGGCCGGTAGATCCGTCCGAGTTCCTCCGGCTCCGGATAGACGTGGACGAGCTTCTGCCGGGGGTAGGGGATATCGATCAGCGTATAGCCCGAGGACGGCATTTCCGACATGCGGGCGCCGATCAGGACGAGCAGGTCCGCCTCCTTGATCTCGTTCGCCAGCGCGGGGTTGATGCCGATACCCACGTCGCCCGCATAGGACGGGTGGAGATGGTCGAACAGCATCTGGCGGCGGAACGAGCAGCCGACAGGCACCTGGAAGCGTTCGGCGAAATCCGTGAAATCGGCGACGGCCTGTTCGCTCCAGCGGGTCCCGCCGAGGATGAACATGGGGTTCTTCGCCTGTTTCAGCGCCAGCTCGAAAGAGGCCATCTGGCCTTGTCCCGGATGCGCTTCGACCGGCATGTAGGCCTGTGCCGCGGGGGCCTCGACCTTGTCCACCAGCATGTCTTCCGGCAGTGTCAGGACGACAGGGCCCGGACGGCCCGAGGTGGCGACGGCGAAGGCGCGCGTGACGAATTCCGGAATGCGCCGCGCGTCATCGATCTCACCCACCCATTTTGCGAATTCGGTGAAGGCGCGCCGGTATTCGACTTCCTGGAAAGCCTCGCGTTCGCGGGCGTCGCGCTGGACCTGGCCGATGAAGAGGATCATCGGGATGGAATCCTGCCGGGCTATATGCAGGCCGGCAGAGGCATTGGTGGCGCCCGGCCCGCGGGTCACCATGCAGATGCCGGGCTCGCCGGTCAGGCGGCCCCAGCAGTCGGCCATCATTGCAGCGCCGCCTTCCTGGCGGCAGACAAGGACGTCGATGCCGCTGTCGTAAAGCGCGTCGAGAACCGCGAGATAGCTCTCGCCCGGCACGCAGGATACGCGCTTGACGCCATTTGCCTTCAGCGCCTCGACGATCAGTTGGCCCCCGGTCTTCATCGGTCTTTCCCCTTGGTTTCGATGTCGTTCAGTTCCGCCAGGACATCGGCGGTATGCTCGCCGAGCGTCGGGCTCGGGCGGTGGTAGGCGAGCGGCGTCTCCGACAGCACGATCGGACTGCGCACGCTCGGGATCATGGTGCCGTCAGCGGCCTCAAGGTCGAGGCGCATGCCGCGGGCCTCTATCTGCGGGTCGGCGAACATTTCCGCGATCGAGTTGATCGGGCCGGCCGGTACGGCATTGTCGCCGCAGGCGGCGAGCAGATCCGCCTTCGTCCACTTTCCGGTTTCCGCAGTCAGGAGGCGCCGGACCTCTTCGCGATTGGCGACTCGCGCCCGGTTGGTCGCGAAGCGCTCGTCGTCGGCCATCGTCTCGCACCCAAGGATGCGGCAGAAGCGGCGGAACTGGCCATCGTTGCCGACGGCCAGAATGATGTGGCCGTCTGCAACTGGGATGACCTCATAGGGGCTGATGTTGGGGTGAGCATTTCCGAGGCGTGTCGGGGCGGTGCCCGACACCAGGTAGTTCATGTTCTGGTTGGCAAGCACCGCGGACATCACGTCGAGGAGCGCCATGTCGACCAACTGCCCTTCGCCGGTTCTCATCGCGTGGATGAGCGCGGCCTGGATCGCGGAGACGGCATAGATGCCGGTAAAGATGTCGGCGATCGCGACGCCCGACTTCATCGGCTGCCCGTCCGGTTCGCCGGTGATCGACATGAAGCCGGACATGCCCTGCACGATGTAATCGTAGCCGGCGAGGCTCGCATAGGGGCCGTCCTGGCCGAAACCGGTGATGGAGCAGTAGACCAGCTTCGGATTGATCGCCTTCAGGCTCTCGTAGTCCAGCCCGTATTTCTTCAGGCCGCCCAGCTTGAAGTTCTCGATGACCACATCCGCCGTCGCCGCGAGCCGGCGCACGATGTCCTGCCCCTCCGGCGTCTTCAGGTCGACGGCGATCGAGCGCTTGCCGCGATTGGTGGCGTGATAGTAGGCGGCCGACAGGTTCTCGCCGTCCTTGCCTTCCACGAAAGGCGGCCCCCATGCGCGGGTGTCATCGCCGCCTTCTGGATTTTCGACCTTGATGACGTCGGCGCCCATGTCGGCCAGCATCTGGCCGGCCCAGGGGCCTGCGAGCACCCGCGCAAGTTCGATGACGCGGATGCCGGAAAGCGGTGGTTTCTTCGACGTGGTCTGGTTCATCGGGATTTCATTCAAGGTACGACGGAGCTTTCGGCCGTCGTGACGGGTTTTGCAGCGACGCGCCGTTCGCGCCAGATGATGTAGAGGCCGGAGCTTACGATGATGGCGATGCCGAGCCACTTCACCGTATCCGGGAAATCGCCGAAGACGAGCCAGCCGAACAGCGTCGCCGAGACGATCTCGAAATATTGCATCGGTGCGAGCACCGAGGCCGGCGCTACGCGGTAGGCATAGACGGCGAGGATGCCCGACAGCGCGGCGAAGAAGCCGACCCCGACCAGCCAGAGGACGACCGCTGGGTCCGGCATGGAGGGAGCGAGAAAGCCGACCCCGGTCCAGTCGCCGAACAGCAGAAGGAGCCCGCAGATCGGCACGCCCCAGAGCGACATCTGGAACTGCATGACCCACGGGTTTTCGCGCGGTGCCAGAGCCCGCGTCATCAGGGCGAAGATCGCGACGCAAAAGGCGGTGATGACGGGCAGCAGCGATACGAGGCCAAGCTCCTGGAAGCTCGGACGGATGACGATCATCGCCCCCACGAAACCGGTCGCGCAGGCGGTGTAGCGGCGCCAGCCGATCGTCTCGCCGAGAACGACACTGGCAAGAATGGTCAGGATGATGGGCTCGACGAAGAAGATGGCGATCGCGTCGGCCACCGGCATGACTGCCAGCGTCGCGACGAAGCAGATCATCGACAGGGTGATGATCGCGGCCCGAACGGCATGATAGAAGCTCATACGCCAGGAGAAGGACCGCCACAGGCCGTTCCAGACGATGATCGGCAGCATGAAGATCGCCTGGAAGAAGAAGCGCGCCGCGGTGATCATGGTCGGCGAGGTCGTGCCCGTGGCAAGCTTCGCGAAGATGTCGATGAGCGGCGCCGCCAGCATGGCCAGCAGCATCAGCAGAAGCCCGTTGACGACAGCCGTCGAGGGGGCGGATTGCGTGGTGAGGCCACCGGCCGGTGAGGTCATGCTTGCCACTTTCGCGAAATGCAGCGCGTTCGACGTCGCTGCCGCCTCTTCACCTATAATCAAGCGCCGTTGCGGTGGCACTTGATGAAATGTCATCACTTCATTCCGTTTCGGAGCGGACCGCGGCCATTGCCCATGCAGCGAAGTCAGCCATGGCCTCGTGGCGGACCGTGTCCTTCAGGGTCTCGTGGCGGGTCCGGGGCCAGATGCGGGTGGTCACCCGGGTAAGGCCCTGCCGTTTCAGATGACGCGACAGCCAGGCGATCTCACGGCCGCCGTTTGTCGCAGGATCGGTGTCGCCGCCGACGAGGTAGACGGGCATGTCCTTTCGCAGGTTCTCCACCTGCGCCGGGCCGCGGAAGGTCATCTCGAAGAGATCGAGCCAGAGGGAGACACTGGCGTCGAACCCGCAGAGCGGGTCGGCATTGTAGGCATCCACCTCCGCCGGATCGCTGCTCAGCCAGTCCGCCTCGGTTCTCTTCTCCGGCATGGAGCGTCCCCAGGCGCGGAATGTCGCCATCGGAAGGATCGTGCTCGGCACGTCCGCTCCCTTCAGCGCCTTTTCGGCCAGCAGCACCACCTGCGCCAGCCGCCCCGCGGGGCCGGGATGGAAGTTCGAATTCCAGACCGTCAGGGCATCGAACCGCCGGGGATGAGCGACGGCGGCGTTGAGCGCGACCAGGCCGCCCATGGAGTGGCCAAAAAGGATAACCGGAAGGCCCGGATTCGCGGCGACGGCGGCGTCTCGCACCGCGCAGACGTCGTCCACCACGTTCCGCACCCCATCCCGCCGGGCGAACCGTCCGATGGTCGCGTCGGGCGCCGTGGTCTCTCCATGGCCGCGGTGGTCGTGGGCATAGACGTGGAAGCCATGCCCGCTCATGAACGCCGCGAGTTCGCCATAGCGTCCCGAATGCTCTGCCAGCCCGTGGCAGATCAGCAGGATGCCGGATGCAGGGCCGGAGGCGGCCTGATGACGATAGGCGAGTGTGGCTCCGGTCGGGCTTTGAAGCCGATCCATCCGCTCGAACATCCCCAACCCTTCCGCTCGCACATTGCTCCGCGCGTCCGTTTCGCCTAGATAGCGTGCAAACCCCAAGACGCCGGAGCAATTTTCCCTATGGCACGTCAGTTCATCTATCACATGTCCGGGCTGAACAAGTCCTACGGCAACAAGAAGATCCTGGAAAACATCCATCTGTCCTTCTACCCGGACGCCAAGATCGGCATCCTCGGCCCGAACGGCGCCGGTAAGTCGACGGTGCTGAAAATCATGGCCGGGCTCGACAAGGAATGGACCGGCGAGGCTTGGCTCGCGGAAGGGGCCACCCTCGGCTACCTGCCGCAGGAGCCGCAGCTAGACCCGGCGCTGAACGTCTTCGGCAACGTGATGGAAGGGGTGGCCGACAAGAAGGCGATCCTCGACCGCTACAACGAGCTGATGATGAACTACTCCGACGAGACGGCGGAAGAAGGGGCCAAGCTCCAGGACATCATCGACAGCCAGAACCTCTGGGACCTGGAAAGCCAGGTCGAGATGGCGATGGAAGCGCTGCGCTGCCCGCCGGGCGACGCGACGATCGACAACCTTTCCGGCGGCGAGAAGCGCCGCGTGGCGCTCTGCCAGCTCCTGTTGCGCCAGCCCGACCTGCTGTTGCTCGACGAACCGACCAACCACCTCGACGCAGAGACCATCGCCTGGCTCGAAAAGCATCTGCGGGAATATCCGGGCGCCATCCTGATGGTCACCCACGACCGCTACTTCCTCGACAATGTCACCGGCTGGATCCTCGAACTCGACCGAGGCCGCGGCATTCCCTACGAGGGCAATTATTCCGCCTACTTGCAAGCCAAGGCCAAGCGCATGGCGCAGGAAGAACGCGAGGAAGGCAGCCGTCAGAAGGCGCTGTCGCGCGAGCAGGAGTGGATCGCCTCCAGCCCGAAGGCTCGCCAGGCGAAATCCAAGGCTCGTATCCGCGCCTATGACGAACTGGTGGCCGCGGCCGAAAACCGCCGCCCCGGCGAGGCACAGATCATCATCCCGGTCGGGGAGCGGCTCGGCAACGTGGTCATCGAAGCGGAAAACCTCACCAAGGCCTATGACGGCCGGGTGCTGTTCGAAAACCTGTCCTTCAAGCTTCCGCCCGGCGGCATCGTCGGCGTGATCGGCCCGAACGGCGCCGGCAAGTCGACGCTGTTCCGCCTCATCACCGGGCAGGAGAAGCCGGACGAGGGGGAAATCCGCATCGGCGACACCGTGGACCTCGGTTATGTCGATCAGAGCCGCGACTCGCTCGACGGCAACAAGAATGTCTGGGAAGAGATTTCCGGCGGCAACGACATCATCAAGCTCGGGAAGTTCGATATGAACTCCCGCGCCTATTGCGGTGCCTTCAACTTCAAGGGCGGCGATCAGCAGCAGAAGGTGGGCACGCTCTCGGGCGGCCAGCGCAACCGGGTGCACCTCGCCAAGATGCTGAAGTCCGGCGGCAACGTCATCCTGCTCGACGAACCGACGAACGACCTCGACACGGAAACGCTGTCGGCGCTGGAGGACGCGCTGGAAAACTTCGCCGGCTGCGCGGTCATCATCAGCCACGACCGCATGTTCCTCGACCGTCTGGCGACCCACATCCTCGCTTTCGAGGGCGACAGCCATGTGGAGTGGTTCGAAGGCAACTTCGAGGACTACGAGCAGGACAAGATCCGCCGCCTCGGCCCCGAGTCGGTCAACCCGAAGCGCGTGACCTACAAGCGCCTGACGCGGTAACGGCCGATACAAACATTTAAGTGTTGAAAGAGCGGCTTCGGCCGCTCTTTCTTTTGCAGCCCTGTCTATGTTTTGGGTTGCCGCCGGCCGATAACGCATATAAAGATATCTTTATATCTTGATTGCGAGGATGAGCCGGTATGGGACTTTCGCTCGATGCATTGGTGGATGTGCTGAAAGCTGCAGGAGAGCCGACGCGGTTCCGCCTGCTGGCGCTTCTGGCCGCCGGCGATCTGACGGTGAGCGACCTGACGGAAATTCTCGGCCAGTCGCAGCCGCGCATTTCCCGTCACCTGAAGCTCCTGGCGGAAGAAGACCTGATCGAGCGCTACCAGGAAGGTGCCTGGGCCTACTTCCGGCTGAAGCAGGACGGGCGTGCCGCCGCTCTGGTGCGGACGCTGCTGGCTGCCACCGCCGACGAGGAGCCCGTTCTGGTCCGCGACGGCGAGCGGCTGGCGACGGTCAAGCGGGCGAGGGCGGAGCGGGCCCAGGCCTATTTCAGCCGCAATGCATCCGAATGGGACGAGCTTCGCCGCCTGCAGGTCAGTGACAGCGCCGTCGAGAAGGCGCTGCTGCGGGTGATCGGCACGGCGCCTGTCGATTCGCTGCTGGACCTCGGAACCGGAACCGGATGGATCCTGCAATTGCTTGCGCCGGTCTACAGGCGCGCGGTCGGCATCGATGCGAGCCGCGACATGCTGTCGGTCGCCCGCGCAAACCTGGACAAGGCGGACATCCTGAAGGCTTCGGTCCGTCACGGAGACATTCTGAACCTGCCCGTGGAAGGCCAGGATTTCGATCTGGTCACGATCCATCAGGTCCTGCACTTCCTCGATCAACCGGAACTGGCGATCGCGGAAGCGGCGCGGGTCCTGCGGCCCGGCGGCAGACTGCTGATCGTCGATCTGGCGCCGCACGAGCTCGAATATCTGCGTGACGAGCATGCCCATGTACGCCTCGGCTTCTCGCACAAGATCGTTGCCGACTGGTTGGAGCAGGTCGGGCTGGAGGTCCAGGAGGTGATCGATCTCGCATCCGCGCAGAAGCAGGGGCCGTCGCTGACGGCAACCGTCTGGCTCGCGCGCGACAAGCGCCTGTTGATGGCCGGAGCCGATCCGGCCGAAGAATTCACCGCCGCCTAGGAGAAGACGCATGAGAGCCGGCCACACATCTGGAGACTCCTTCCGCGTCTCCTTCGAGTTCTTTCCGCCGAAGGCGCCGGAGATGGAGGAGCAGCTCTGGCAGACCGTCAATGACCTGCGCGACTGGAACCCCGACTTCGTCTCCGTCACCTACGGCGCAGGCGGCTCCACCAAGGCGCCGACACTCGCCACGGTCCGCCGGCTGATCGATCAGACGCCGCTCGCGACGGCTGCACATCTCACCTGCGTCGACGCCTCCCGGGACGAGGTTCAGACCGTGGTGTCCGACTACCGGGCGTCCGGCGTGCGCCATATCGTTGCCCTGCGCGGCGATCCGGCAAGCGGTATCGGCACCGCATACGTGCCTCATCCGGAGGGCTATGCGGATACGGCCGAACTGGTGGCCGGTCTTCGCGAGGTCGGGGATTTCGACATCTCCGTGTCCGCCTATCCGGAAAAGCATCCGGAAAGCACCGATCTTGCTGCCGATATCGATACGTTGAAGCGCAAGGCGGATGCCGGAGCGGCGCGGGCGCTGACACAGTTCTTCTTCGACAACGACATCTTCGAGCGCTATCTGGAGAAGGTGCGCGCAGCGGGAGTGTCGATCCCGATCGTGCCCGGGATCAT
>DASUPM010000429.1:0-3216 GCA_036281095.1 Pseudorhizobium sp. | reverse complement strand
GGATGGTCCGGCACCGCGCAGGAATCGGAGCGCAGGATGTTTGCGTCGTCCAGATGCCACTCGGTCAGTTTCAGCATGAGGAGCTTGCCCGGGGAATAGTGGCCGAACGCCTCGTCATAAGTCGTCTTCCATGTGAAGGCTTCCCCAGCCATGACGAAGACGATCAACGAGGCAATCGTCTTTCCATCGAACTCCACTGTGTGGATCCGCACCGCATCGATTTCCGCCAGGTTCGTTATCGCTTCGCGGGCAAAGGCGGAACGGTATCGGTCGTTGATCAGGGCCGAGCGCTTGCGGCCTTTCCAGCCACGAGCTTCGAGCGCCAGAAATTCCTCCATCTTCAGCCGGACGTCCTCTGGTTGGCGCGCAACCGCGTAGTCGAGCCGTCCTTTCGCGGCCAGCCGACGCCACTGGCGGCGCATTTCCCGGTAATGGTGGGTGGAGACCGCACTTCGCAGATAGGTCTCGACCGGCTCTTCGCTCTCGAGCATCGGCCGTTCCACCCGGTCTGTCAGAGTGATGGGCAGGTCACGCGACACGGCAACGGCGCGCATCAGCTGGGCAAAGCGCCCGTTCAGGCGCACCTGCGGCAATACGAGCACCGCAGGCAGGCGCGCCCCGGCCTGAGAGAGCCCGTCGAGGAGATTGTCGAGCGTCTCGGCGGCCTCCTCCGCATCGACCAGCGGCGTGCCAAGCGGTCCGAAGGGATTTGCCCAGGCGCGGACAATGGCGGGACCGATGGAAAAGCCCGGTTTCTCCACCGTGAACGGCATCAGGAACCGCATCCGGCTACGCTCCCCATCCTCGTCCCGGATCAGCGCGAAGCGCACCTGCTTGTCTTCCACGCGCGGCATCGCCGGCGCCAGCAGCCGGGCGCTGAAGAAGATGTTTGGTTCCATCGCACGGTTGGTGAGGAACTCCAGCTCCCCCTGCATGTCATAGCCGAACGCAGCTTGGTAGAGGCACAACTCCCGCCCCGGCCGACCGATGGCGATCTTCGTGTCGGCATCCGGCCGATCCTGGCGCCAGGAGGATGAGAGCGGCTGAATGAGGCCGGCGTTCAGGGTGCGTTCGAAATCCGGGACGTCTGGGGATTGCGTCATCGTCATGCAGCCTTGGTATGCGTGGAGGCACGGGGACGGGAAAGCGCGAACAGCACGATCCCGAGCGTACGGCGCAGGGCGATGTGGAGAAGCAATGCTTCGAGCGCCATCGCCGCGGAGGTAGCGATTGCCGCTCCAGTCAACCCCAGACGCGGGATGAGAAGGACATTCATGAGGATCGCCGCGGCAAGGACGACGGCATAGATAAGAACGCACAATCTTTCCCGCCCACCCATGCTCAGCAGCGTTTCGCCGGGCCCGATCGAAGCCTTGGCAAGGATGCCCGCGAACAGGATGGGCAGGAGCCAGTATCCTTCGGTAAAGGCCTGGCCGAACAGCATGAGGAGATGCTTTCCGACCAGAAGCAGGGCAAGGCCGATCGCCAGCGAAGGCCAGAAGCTCCAGCGGGCGACTTCCGCAGAGAAGCTCGCAAGCGCGGGACGGTCATTCGTGGCCAGCAGCACGGAAAACCGGGGCCCGGATGCAGCCTTCACGGCGAAGGCGACGAACTGCACGAGAACGATGATCTTGGTCGCCGCGAAGTAGATGCCGACCTGGTCCGGCGGCAGATAGAAGCCAACCACCACGACGTCGGCATTCGTCAGCAGAAAGCCGATGCCGTCGATCAGGAAGATCGGCAAAGAATAGGCGAGCCATGTCACGGGCTCGAGCCGCAGCGCGCCCGGGCCATAGGTCCGCTTCAGCCGGCCGCGCAGTCGGACGTATTGGGCGAGGGTGGTGATGTAGGTTGCCAGAAGCGCCGCCTGCATGGCGGTCACCGCCGTCTTCGGTCCGCCTAACCAGACCGCGGCCACCATGAAGGCGAGGATCAGCGTCGGGCGGACGAGGAAGGTCGGGCTGAGCGCCGTCACCGTCCAGCCCTTCGCCCGCGCCGTGCCGTCGAGCACGTCGCCCAGCGCGATCATCGGCAGGGTGACCAGCGCAAGGAACAGCGGCACCAGCCAATAGCTTTCGAAGAAATGCGCGAAGAGGTGCAGGAACAGGAAGCCGGCCCCGGCCAGCAGGCTTGCACAAACCAGCGTGAACAGGCGCGCCGTCACCAGGAGGCCGCGCGCGGCGGCGAGATCGCCCAATGTCTGATGATGCGGCAGAAAGCGGATGATCGACGTGTGGAAGCCGAGGCAGGAGAAGCTGCCGCCGAGAATGGCTAGAACCCAGACAAAGGCGAAGATACCGTATTCGAACTCGCCCATCAGGCGGGCCAGCACGATCTGCGAGACGAAGGCGATCGCGGCGCTGACGAGCCGGATTGCGAAGGCGATCATCGCCTGGCCCTGGGCTCGGGCGGATTCGTCGTCGCCGGTTGTAGACAGCCGGTCGAGCAGAGGCCGCAACCGTGTGCGCAGGCCCTGCGGCAGGAGCTTTTCTGCTGTCTCGATGACCGCCATGATCGGTACGCAATACTCACGTCAAACGCAAAACGCCGATGTCAGTCTTGCCATGGCAGGGTTAACAATCCTTTCGGCTTCGGCCGGAATTGTCGCTGTGCCTGCTGCGCCTTCGAGCCATCCAAATGGAAATGCCGCCCGAAGGCGGCATTTCCAATGCTCCAGCCTCTCAGGTCAGGCCTGCTCGAAGGCGCCGTGGCAATGCTTGTACTTCTTGCCCGATCCGCAGGGGCAGACCTCGTTGCGGCCGACCCTGCCCCAGCTTTCCGGATCGGTCGGATCGCGGTCGTCCGGGGCCACCTGCATGCCGGAATCGTTGCCGCCGGCGAAATCGTCCTCGCCCGTCGTGGCGTCGATGTGATGGGCCTCCATGACCTGTGGCAGTTCCGGATTCGGCTGCGGGTCGCGGACGAGTTCCACCCGCATCATCTGGGCGGTCACCGCCTCGCGCAGGTTGGCAAGCAGGGCCTGGAAGAGCTCGAAAGCCTCGGCCTTGTATTCCTGCAGCGGATCGCGCTGGGCATAGCCGCGGAAGCCGACGACGGAACGCAGATGGTCGAGATTGACGATGTGCTCGCGCCACAGGTGGTCGAGCGTCTGGAGCAGCACGGAGCGCTCCACATAGGTCATGATCTCGACGCCGAAACGCTCCTTGCGCTCGTTCGCGGCAGCGTCAGCGGCCTGCATGATGCGCTCACGGATGT
>DASUPM010000428.1:0-3137 GCA_036281095.1 Pseudorhizobium sp. | reverse complement strand
GCCTGACCTTCGAACAGGCTGCCGCCCTGCCCCTGACCGCCATCACGGCCTACGAAGCCATGCTTCACCGCATGAAGGTTCAGCAGCCGGCCGCGGGTGCAGCGAATGCCATCCTCATCATCGGCGGCGCCGGCGGGGTCGGCTCGATCGCCGTTCAGCTGGCGCGCGAACTGACGGACCTCACCGTCATCGCGACCGGTTCCCGCCCGGAGACACAGGCCTGGATCCGCGATCTCGGCGCTCACCACGTCATCGACCACAGCAGGCCGCTGGCGCCCCAGGTCGAGGCGCTTGGCATCGGCGCGCCCGCCTTCGTCTTCTCCACGACGCAGACGGAAAAGCACGTCGCGGACATTCTTGAGCTGATTGCGCCGCAGGGGCGCTTCTCGCTGATCGACGACCCCAAGGAGCCGATGGACCTGCGGCCGTTCAAGCGCAAGGCGCTGTCGATCCACTGGGAAATGATGTTTGCCAGGCCGGTCTGGCAGACGGCGGACATGGTCGAGCAGCACAGGCTCCTGAACCATGTCGCCGATCTCGTGGATGCCGGACGCATCCGCACGACGCTCGCCGAAACCTACGGCACGATCAACGCCGAAAACCTCAAGCGCGCTCACGCGATGATCGAGAGCGGCCGTGCCAAGGGGAAGATCGTGCTCTCCGGCTTCTAGGTTCTCTTTCCCGGGCGGGGCATACCGCACTCAGTCCTGTGGCCGCCGCAAGGGGCGGCCACATCTCAGGCCTGCAGAACGACGACGTGGTCGCCGACATTGACCCTGTTGTAGAGATCGATCACGTCGTGGTTCATCATGCGCACGCAACCGCTCGACATCGCATGACCGATGGTCTGCGGCTGGTTGGTGCCGTGGATGCGGAAATGCGTGTCGTTGCCGTTGCGGTAGAGATACATGGCGCGAGCGCCGAGAGGATTGTTCGGTCCGCCCGGCACACCGGCGGCGTATTTCAGGTTCTTCTCGGGCTCGCGGCGGATCATGTTCGCCGTCGGCGTCCAGCTCGGCCACTCGGCCTTCCGGCCAATATAGGCACCGCCGCGGAATGCCAGTCCCTCGCGGCCCACGCCGACGCCATAGCGCATCGCCTTGCCGCCTTCCATGATGTGGTAGAGGCGACGGGCCGGCGTATCGACGACGATCGTGCCCGGCTTGTGGGTCGTCTCGTATGCCACCACCTGGCGGCGAAGTTCCGGCTTGATCTTGTCGAGCGGAACCGCCCTCAGCGGAAACTGCTCGTCCGGCAGGGCGGCGTAATTCGCGCGGTGATTGACCCCGCTCGATGCGCACCCGGTGACGAAGAGCGGCAGTCCGAGCAGAAACCCGCGGCGGGAAAGCGACATGAATCGTGTCCTCAATGTGTCGGTTCGGTGTCCCGAAATTACGGAGATTATGGTTAACGGAGCGTTTAGGTCACCGGGGAGCGTCAACACGCTTGCGTGATGCCCCATCGCCGCGCTGCGAAAGGAAGGCCCGTGAGGCGGGCCTTCACCATTGCGTGGCGGACTCGGACATCAGATCCCTTCGATCGGATGCAGCCAGCCATGCTGGTCGTTGCCCTGGCCCCGCTGGATGCCGACGAGCGCCTGGCGAAGCTTCGTCGTGACCGGGCCGGTTTCACCGTCACCGATCCGGAACTCGCCGCCCTTGAACTTGACCGTGCCGATGCCGGCGACGACGGCGGCGGTGCCGCAGGCGAAGGCTTCCCTGAGCCTGCCGTTTGCCACATCCGCCCTCCATTCCTCGAAGGAATAGCGCTTCTCCTCCACGGCGATGCCTTCGTCGCGCGCCAGTTGGATCAGCGACTTGCGGGTGATGCCGGGAAGAATGGTGCCGCCGAGCGGCGGCGTGAGGATCGAACCGTCCTCCATCACGAAGAAGACGTTCATACCGCCCAGTTCCTCGACCCAGCGATGCTCCGCGGCATCCAGGAAGACGACCTGATCGCAGCCGTGTTCGACGGCCTCCGCCTGGGCCACCAGGCTTGCGGCATAGTTGCCGCCGCACTTGGCCGCCCCGGTGCCGCCGAGCGCGGCACGCGTATAGTTCTCCGAGACCCAGATTTTCACCGGCTTTGCGCCGCCCTTGAAGTAGGGGCCGACCGGGGAGGCGATGACGCAGAAGATATATTCCTTCGACGGACGCACACCGAGGAAGGTCTCGCTCGCAAACATGAAGGGACGCAGATAGAGGCTCCCCTCGCCTTCCGGGATCCAGTGCGCGTCGATGCGGACGAGCTTTTCCACCGCGTCGAGGAAGGCCTGTTCCGGCAGTTCCGGCATCGCCATCCGACGCGCCGACTCGTTGAAGCGGCGTGCGTTTTCTTCCGGCCGGAACAGCACGACGCGTCCGTCCGCCGCGCGGTAGGCCTTCATCCCCTCGAAGATCTCCTGGGCGTAGTGCAGGACGCTTGAGGCGGGATCAATCGGGAAGGGCGCCCGCGCGGTGATCTCCGCGGAATGCCAGCCCTTGTCGCTCGTCCAGCGGATGACGGCCATATGGTCGGAAAAGAGCGTACCGAAGCCAAGATTCTCGAAGGCCTTGAGGCGGTCGGAATCGGCGAGCGGTTTCTGGTTGGGCTTGACGTCGAATGTAAGGGCAGTTGAAGCTGGCATGGACTGTTGATCTTCCGGATGATCTGAAAACGGTGGCTGCAAACTGCTCTTTCGACCGGCATTTTACAAGTCGTGAAATCGGCGGGCGGTACGCGGGAAGCGTCGAGAACCGTAAGAGCCCCAGGCTAGCCAGCCTTCGGCAATGCCGCATTGGTAATTGCATCGACTGATGTTATTATTGATGAAACAGGGAGCGTCCGATGCGTACGACAATTACGATCGACGACGAATTGCTGCAGACGGCAAAGGAGTTTACGGGCATTCACGAAACACCGATATTGGTGCGTCTTGCCCTGCAGGAAATGGTACAGAGAGAGGCCGCACGCCGCCTTTCGAGGCTGGGGGGCAGTCAGCCGGATTTCAAGGCGGCTCCCCGCCATCGACCTGACGACCAATGATCCTTATCGACACGAACATCTGGGCGGATCACATCGCCAAACCGATCCCGCTGATGAGCGAGTTGGTGGAGACGGAAGAGGTTTGCTCTCACCCACACGTCATCGGCGAACTG
>DASUPM010000427.1:0-6193 GCA_036281095.1 Pseudorhizobium sp. | reverse complement strand
TCTGCGCGATGACCTGTTTGTTGCCGTGCATGAGCAGTTCATGACGGAGACTGCCGAAGTCGCCGACATCGTGCTGCCAGCGACGATGTTCCTGGAGCATGACGACATCTACCGCGCCGGTGGCCAGAACCACATCCTGCTCGGGCCGAAGGTCGTAGAGCCGCCGGAGACGGTGCGCACCAATCTCTTCGTCATAGAGGAACTGGCCAACCGTCTCGGCGTCTCGCATTACCCCGGCTTCGGCCTCTCGGAGCGCGAGCATATCGACCGGATACTGCAGGCAAGCGGCTGGCCGGACTACGATGCGCTGGCGCTGCAGAAGTGGATCGACGCGCAGCCGGATTTCGACACGGCTCATTATCTCAAGGGCTTCGGCTATCCTGACGGCAGGTTCCGCTTCAGTCCGGACTGGGCCAACGGTCCGTCGCCGGATCGGCCGCCGAAAAGTATTGGCCCCATGGGGCCCGTGGCGGCCCTGCCGAAGTTTCCTGATTACGTTCCGATCATCGAGGAAGCCGACGAGGAGCATCCGTTCCGCCTTGCGACGTCTCCCGCCCGCAATTTTCTCAACTCCAGCTTCTCCGAGACGCCGACATCGGCGCAGAAGGAAGGGCGTCCCGACGTGATGATCGAGCCTTCCGATGCCGCCCGGCTTGGCATTGTCGATGGCGACATCGTCCGGCTCGGCAACACGCGCGGTGAAATCCGCCTGCATGCACGCATCGTGCCGGGCGCAAAGCCGGGCGTGCTGATTGCGGAGGGGCTCTGGCCGAACAAGGCGCATCTCGACGGAGAGGGCATCAACGTCCTGACCGGCGCCGACGCGGTCGCCCCTTACGGCGGTGCGGCCTTCCATGACAACCGCGTATGGCTGCGCAAGGGTACTGCATGAGCAAGCTGGAGAATGCGAAGATCGAGATCGTCGAGAAAAAGACGCTCTCCGACAACTGGTATCATCTGCGCAAGTTCACCTACGACTATACGAGCTCCAGAGGCGAGACGAACCGCCTCGAACGCGAGGTCTACGATCGTGGCAATGGGGCGACGATCCTGCTGTTCGATCCGCAGCGGAAGGTGGTCGTGCTGGTCAGGCAGTTCCGCATGCCGGCTTATGTGAACGGCCATTCCGGCTGGATGATCGAGACACCGGCCGGCCTTCTCGACGGAGATCACCCCGAAGAGGCGATCCGTCGCGAGGCGGTGGAGGAGACCGGCTACGAGGTACGCGACGTCCGCTTCCTGTTCGAATGCTTCATGTCGCCCGGCGCGGTGACGGAGCGGGTCCACTTCTTCTACGCGCCGATCGACGTAAGCCACAGGATCGAGGACGGCGGCGGGCTCGACGAGGAGCACGAGGACATCGAAGTCCTCGAAATCCCGCTGGACGAGGCGCTGTCGATGATCGGCACCGGCGAGATCTGCGACGGCAAGACGATCATGCTGCTGCACTGGGCTGCGCTCAACCGGGACAAGCTGTAGGGGTGACCCGGCCAATCTATCGCAGCAGTGGGACATCCTCGCGTGCGGCGGCCTCCGCCAGCTTGCGGTCTAAGGTCGCAAGCGGCAATTGCCGCTCCAATGCCAGGGCAAGATAGGCTGCGTCATAAGCCGTCAGCGCATGACGCTCGCTGAGCGTAAGGATCAACCGGTCATCGGCCGGAGCGCTCGTCAGGACGCTCAGGCCGCGAAGGATGCGCATAGCTTCAACCACTCTGTCGAAGCCGATGCGCTTGCGGCGGCGGGCCAGCATCAGAACGTTTCGAACCTCATGCCATAGAAGGTCCGGAGCAATGCCGTCAGCGTTTTGGAGAAGATCGAGAGCCTTATCCGCAATCGGCGAACTCTCGTCCGGAAGCACCCAGCAGCATACGACGGATGCATCGACGACGAAGCCTTCCATCAGCGCCTGCCGATGGCCTTCCACTCGGCAATCTCTTCTTGGGTGATCGACGGCATCGTCTTTCGGAACTCCAGGATTTCTTCAATGGCCTTTTGCCGCCTTGCCTGATCTGAAACCGCCGACAGCCTCGCCACAGGAGCATTGCCCCGCACGAGCAGGACATCCTCCCCGGCTTCTACCTTCGCAAGCAGTTCGGCGAGGTTTGCGTCTTCGATCTTCACCGTGATCGTCATGGGTGTCGCACTCCGGCAGCCCTTTGAGGATAGGCGGGGGAATCGGGAGCGTCAATCGAAGCCGTCAGGCTCCACCAGACAGGAGCTGCTGCTCGCCGAGCCCCGTCACGGCGGATGGGGTCGTCACCGCCCGGCCATCCTCCATCCGCACATTGCCCTCGGCGACGAGCTTCAGTGCAAGCGGATAGAGCTGATGCTCGACGGTGAGGATTCGTGCGGCAAGTGTCCCGGCGGTATCATCGGCGAGCACGGGAACGGCGGCCTGCGCGACGATCGGACCTTCGTCCATGGCTTCGGTCACGAAGTGCACGCTGCAGCCGGCGATCTTCATGCCGGCGTCGATGGCGCGCTGATGCGTGTTAAGGCCGGGAAACAGCGGCAGGAGCGACGGATGGATATTGAGGATGCGCCCCTCGTGGCGCCGGATGAAGTCGGCGGAGAGGAGGCGCATATAGCCCGCAAGGCAGACGAGGTCCGGGCGGATCTCGTCGAGCGCCGAAAGGATTGCCGCTTCATGCGCCGCCTTGTCCGGAAAATCCCTGCGCTCGAAGACGCGCGTCGGAATGCCGAGCGCCTCGGCCTTGGCAAGCCCGCCGGCGGATGCTTTGTCGGAGATGACGCAGGCGATCTCCGCCGGCCAGTCGGGGGCTTCGCAAGCCTTCGCCAGCTTCAGCATGTTGGAGCCGCCGCCGGAAATGAAGACGACGACGCGCTTGCGACGGGTCTGGCTGCCCGATGGGATCATAGGGAAAGCGTGCCCTGATAGATGACGCCCGCAGCGCCTTCCTCGCGCGAAACCACCCGCCCGAGCGGCACCACGACCTCGCCCTCGGCGGTCAGGATCTCCGTCACCGCCGGCGCATTCTCGGCGGAAACGACGACGATCATGCCGATACCGCAGTTGAAGGTGCGCAGCATCTCCTTCGCTTCGACGCCCCCGGCCTTGGAAAGCCAAGAAAAGACGGGCGGGACGGGGATGGAATCCAGGTCGATTTCGGCTGCGAGGTTTTTCGGCAGCACGCGGGGGATGTTTTCCGGGAAGCCGCCCCCGGTGATGTGGGCGAGCGCCTTGATGGCGCCTGTTTCCCGGATCGCTTTCAGCAGCGGCTTGACGTAGACGCGCGTCGGCGTCAGCAGAGCCTCGCCGAGCGTCTTGCCCGAGACGAACGGCGCTGCATCGCTCCAGTCGAGCTTGGAGACGGCGACGATCTTGCGCACCAGCGAAAATCCGTTGGAATGGACGCCGGACGAGGTCAGGCCGAGGATGAGGTCGCCGGCGGCAAGGTCGCCGACAGGCAGAAGCTGGCCCCGTTCGGCAGCGCCCACGGCAAATCCTGCGAGATCGTAGTCGCCGCCGGCATACATGCCTGGCATTTCTGCCGTCTCGCCGCCGATCAGCGCGCATCCAGCCTGACGACAACCCTCGGCGATGCCCTGTACGATGGCCGCGCCCTGGTCGGGATCCAGCTTGCCGGTGGCGAAGTAGTCGAGGAAGAAGAGCGGCTCGGCACCCTGGACGACGAGGTCGTTGACGCACATGGCGACGAGGTCGATGCCGACGGTGTCGTGGCGGTCGGCGTCGATGGCGATCTTCAGCTTCGTGCCGACGCCGTCGTTTGCAGCGACCAGAACCGGATCGGTAAAGCCCGCTGCGCGCAGGTCGAACAGGCCGCCGAAGCCGCCGATCTCGCCGTCGGCTCCGGGGCGGCGTGTCGAGCGTACCGCAGGCTTGATCTTCTCCACCATCAGGTTTCCGGCATCGATATCGACGCCGGCATCGCTATAGGTGAGGCCGTTCTTGCCCGTGTCGCTCATAGCCTGTCTCCGCTCGCTAAGCCGTGACGGCCATTGCATGCCCGGCGTCGTTATGCAAGCGTGGCAACCCGTTTGCCACGGCAAAGGCATCTGTCCTTGCGCTCTTGACCTCCGCCACGGCGCCAGCCTATCGCTGTCGCAGCCGTGGCCGTGAGGGAAAAGCGCAAGATGCAATATCATGTGAGTGGAGCGAGCCTTCGGCGTCACATCCTGTTCTGGGTAGCCGCCCTTGCGATCGTCGTCCTGTTCCTGTGGGCCTTCCGCTCGATCCTCCTGCCGTTCGTGGCGGGAATGGCGCTCGCCTATTTCCTCGATCCGGTTGCCGACTGGCTGGAGCGCCGGGGCTTGAGCCGCATGATGGCGACCATCGTCATCCTCGTCTGTTTCGTTCTGGTGTTCGCGCTGTCGCTGATGATCGTCATTCCGATCATCGTCGGGCAGCTCAATGATTTCGCCGTGGCGCTTCCCGGCTACATCACCCAACTGCAGGAACTTCTTGCCAGCCCGCGCGCCTTCCTGCCGGACTGGCTGAGTGCGCAGATCGAGACGGTGAAGCAGAATTTTTCGGCCGTCATGTCGGAAGGGGCGGGCTTCATCGGGGGGCTGCTGCGACAGATCTGGGCATCCGGAAAGACACTGCTCGATATCTTCTCGCTGCTGGTCGTCACGCCCGTCGTCGCGTTCTACATCCTGCTCGACTGGGACAAGATGGTGGCGAAGGTCGATAGCTGGGTGCCGCGCAACCAGACCGAGACGGTTCGCCGGCTGGCGCGCGAGATGGATGCCGCGATCGCCGGGTTCGTCCGCGGGCAGGGGTCCATCTGCCTCGTACTCGGCATCTTCTATGCGGTAGGCCTCTCGCTGATCGGGCTGAATTTCGGCCTGCTGATAGGCTTCGTCGCCGGCATGATCAGCTTCATTCCATACATCGGCTCTTTTGTAGGACTGGTCCTCTCCGTCGGTGTCGCGATCGTGCAGTTCTGGCCGGACTATACCTGGATCGTCGCAACGGCAGCCGTCTTCTTCCTGGGGCAGTTCATCGAGGGCAACATCCTGCAGCCCAAGCTGATGGGCTCGCGCATCGGTCTGCACCCCGTTTGGCTCATGTTCGCGCTGTTTGCGTTCGGTGCGATGTTCGGTTTCGTCGGTCTGCTGATCGCAGTCCCTGCCGCTGCCGTGGTCGGCGTGCTTGTCCGCTTCGCGCTGTCGCGCTATCTTGACAGCGATCTCTATTACGGTCGGGCCGCCGCGCTTCCCTGGCAGGAAGTCCCGCCTCCGACGCTGGAGCATTCCCGGGACAACGAATGAACGACACGACAGAGCGAGACCGGCGACGCCACGAGCAGTTGCCGCTTGCCTTCCCCTATGATCCGGCCTCGGGGCGGGACGATCTCCTCGTTTCCGCCCGCCTGAGCGCGGCCGTCTCGATCGTCGACCAGTGGCCGCATTGGCCATCGCCTGTGGTGATCCTTGCCGGGCCGGTGGGTTCGGGCAAGTCTCACCTCGCCGCGATCTGGCGGGAGCGAAGCGGAGCCGCGAGCATCCATCCTCGCGCGGGATCGGGGGCAACCTCCCTTGCGGCCGATGGCCCGGTCCTATTCGAGGATGCCGACCGCCGTGGCTTCGACGATGCCGAACTCTTTCACGTCATCAACAGCGTACGCGAAAACGGCCACAGTCTCCTGATCACCGCCCGGCTCTGGCCGATGTCGTGGCCGGTCTCCCTGCCGGACCTGCGCTCGCGCCTGAAGGCGGCGACCGTGGTGGAGATCGGCGAGCCGGACGAGGATCTTCTGGCGCAGGTGATCGTCAAGCTCTTCGCAGACCGCCAGCTTTACATAGATGACAAGCTGGTAGGCTATATCGTTCATCGCATGGAACGTTCGCTTGCTGCCGCCCAGACGATCGTGGATCGACTTGATCGCCTGGCGCTTGGGCGCGGCACGAGGATCACCAGGCATCTGGCTGCGGAAGTTCTGAACGAGGTCGGCAATCCCGACGAGGACGGTTGACTGTCATAGTTCCGTCGCCAAACTGTAATACTGCCGGGCAACGACTGGGGGCAAGCGATGGACATCACGACGGAAACCAACCAGGAACATGCCGAGGCGCCGTCCTTCGAGGACTTGCTGGGAAGCCCGGACCGTTTCATCAATCGCGAATTCTCGTGGCTGCAGTTCAATCGCCGTGTTCTCGAAGAAACCCTGAACACGGCTCATCCGTTGCTCGAGCGCGTGCGCTTCCT
>DASUPM010000426.1:0-6476 GCA_036281095.1 Pseudorhizobium sp. | reverse complement strand
TTGCCGGTCATCCGCCCGCTGGCGAAGCGGATCTACCAGGCGGCGCCGGAACCGGTGCGGCGAATGGCTGCCTGGATGCAGAGCTTCGGCTTCGTCGTTCTCGGGGTGTAGGAAGTTCAGTCAGTCGCTCAGGTCGCGATATGCGGCTTGAACCTGTGCGAGACTCGTCTGCTGATGCGGCTGCTGTTCCGGTGACAGGAGATCGAAACCTATGGCCGTCGCCGGAATCAGTTGATCCACGACCGGATTGCCGGTTTCGGCGCGCGACGCGCCACGATCTGCAGTGATGCGGATTTCCTCGGCCTGATCTTTGGCAGACAGGCGACGTGCCGGTTTCAACGCATCTGCCGCATAGGCTGCCGTGTTGGCCGAGATTGAAAGAACCAAAGTCATTCGTTAATCCACTGCTCCAGCCTAACGCTAGTGCGGCAGAGCTTGGCTTGCTGTTAAGAAATTATTCGGCATTTTACATTCCTGTCATTTTCTTCCATCTGGAGCGCTTGTTCATGCTGCATCTGCTGCTCGTTGCGTTCGGCGGCGCCGCTGGATCCGTTGCGAGATTTCTGGTTGGCCAGTGGAGCTTGAGGCAGTTCGGACCCGCCTTCCCATGGGGAACGCTGATCGTGAACGTTGCCGGATCGCTTGCGATCGGTTTCTTCGTGGAGCTTGTCGCGAGGCGGCTGAACGCATCTGCCGAGATGCGGCTCTTCCTGGTCACCGGCTTTTTGGGCGGCTTCACCACTTTCTCCGCCTTTTCGCTCGATGCGCTCGCTCTTTTCGAGCGGGGCGCAACAGGTACCGCCGTGGCTTACGTCGCAGCCAGCGTCCTCGTCTCGCTCGCCGCGGTGGCGGGCGGACTGGCGCTGGGACGGTCGATGTTCTAAAGACCGTCGAAAAGAAAAGACGAGAAAGATCATCATGGCAGGCATCGAGCACATCCGCGTCGAAGCGGACGAAGCGGGCATGCGCCTCGACCGCTGGTTCAAGATCCATTATCCGGGCCTCGGATTCGGACCGCTGCAGAAGCTCTTGCGCTCCGGGCAGGTGCGCGTGGATGGGGGCCGGGTCAAGACCGATACGCGTGTCCAGCCCGGGCAGACGGTGCGTGTCCCGCCGATGGACGTGGACGCCAAGAAGACCGGGCCGATTGCCGGCAGGGACCTTAAGCACTCCAGCGATTTCGATCTGCTGCAGCGCATGGTGTTGCACGAGGACGAGAAGGTGATCGTGCTCAACAAGCCCGCGGGGCTTGCCGTGCAGGGCGGCTCCGGGGTCACGCGTCACATCGACCAGATGCTGGACGCCTGGGTGAGCCCGAAGGGCGAGAAGCCGCGGCTTGTCCACCGGCTCGACCGCGACACCTCGGGCGTGCTGGTCATCGCCCGCACCCGGGGTGCCGCCCAGAAGCTGACGGCTGCGTTTCGCGAGCGCGATACCAAGAAGACCTATTGGTCGCTGGTGAAGGGCGTGCCACGCAAGCATGAGGACAAGATTTCCACCTGGCTCGTGAAGGAACAGACGCCGGATGGCGACCGGATGCGGATCGCCAAGCACGGGGAGGCGGGTGCCGATCACGCGGTGTCGTTCTACCGCGTCGTGGAGACGGCCGCCCAGACGCTCGCATGGCTGGAGATGGAGCCCTATACCGGCCGCACCCATCAATTGCGCGTGCATGCGCTGCATATCGGCCATCCGATCATCGGCGATCCGAAATATTTCGACGACGACATCAATTGGGCATTCCCGGGCGGAGTCCAGAAGAGGTTGCACCTCCACGCCCGGCACATCGACATCCCGCATCCGAACGGTGGAAGGCTGAAGGTGACGGCGCCTTTGCCGCCGCACATGGTGCAGAGCTGGAACCTCCTCGGCTTCGATGCAGAAGCGGCGGACGAGGATGGCGAATAGATGAAACTGGTCCTGTTCGACTGCGACGGCACCCTCGTCGACAGCGCGGCGCTCATCCACGAGACGATGCGCCGTACCTTCCTGCACTTCAAGAAGCCGGAGCCGCGGCTCGATGAGACGAAGGCGATCATCGGCCTGACGCTCGATATCGCGACCGCCCGGATGCAGGGCAAGCCGCATGCGGGGCAGGAGGAGATCGACATGATGGCCTACTACAAGTCCTTGTTCTCCGATGTGCGGCAGGATCTAGGGTTCCGCGAGCCGCTGTTTCCCGGTATCCGGGAGTTGATCGATGAAATCGGACCGCGGGAGGACCTGCTGATCGGTGCCGTGACGGGAAAGTCGCGGCGCGGCCTGAACCTCGTGATGGAAATCCATGGGTTCGATAAGTACTTCGTCATCGGGAAGACTGCGGACGACTGTCCGTCGAAACCGCACCCAGCGATGGTGACGGAGTGTTGTCGGGAGATGGGAGTGGCTCCGGCCGAGACCATTGTCATCGGCGATGCGGTCTACGACATGCAAATGGCAAAATCCGCCGGCGCCAGGGCCGTCGGCGTCTCGTGGGGCTATGCGACGGTCGAGCAGTTATGGAACGCCGGTGCGGATGCCGTCGTTGACCATCCGAGTGAATTGCTTGCCCATATCGGTCGAGGTTTCTGATGCGTGACCTGTTAGACTCTCCAGAAGGCATGAGCCATGCCGACCCCACCCGCCGCGCGCAGATCCAGATGAAGCGCCCGCTGCCGAAGCGCTTCTACAAGGAAGTCGCCGTGGCCGAGGCGGAAGGCGACTTTGCGATCCATCTCGACGGCCGCCCCGTCAGGACGCCGGCGAAAAACCCGCTCCTCGCGCCGACCGTGGCGCTCGCGGAGTTGATGCGCGGGGAATGGGATGCACAGACCGACCTGATCGACCCTGCGACCATGCCCGTGACCAAGCTGGTAAACACGGCAATCGATGGCGTCGCCGCTGAACCTCAGGCGGTTTTCGAAGACATCCTGCGGTTCGCCTCCAGCGACCTTCTGTGCTACCGCGCGGATGCGCCGGAAGAACTGGTGGGGCGCCAGACGGACCGCTGGGATCCTGTCATCGAGTGGGCGGCCAATGATCTCGGCGCCCGCTTCGTGCTGATCGAGGGGATCATGCCGCAGGATCAGCCGCGGGAAGCGACCGCTGCCTTCGCGGCGAGGCTGAGAAACTACGGCACCCCGATCGAGCTGGCCTGTCTCCATACGGTGACGAGCCTGACGGGATCGGCCATCCTGGCGCTAGCCTTTGCCGAAGGACGGTTGGGCGAGGATGACGCCTGGTCGTTGGCGCACATCGACGAGGACTGGACGGACGAGCATTGGGGCATCGATGTGGAAGCGGCCTTGCGGCGCGCCCGGCGCCAGGAGGAATATCAGGCGTCCACAGCAGCCTTCCGCAGCGTCCGCCAGGGGAATTAAGGCTTCGATAACCGCAAGCCGCGCATGATCGGGGAAATCAATCCTCGGATCACCCGATGTTTCGCCGCCTGCTTGTCCTGTGCGCCCTGCCGACAGTCCTTCCCATTCTGATGGCGTTCCGGCTCGACCGGCCGACCGAGGATCGCGAAGCGCTTCTCTACGACATACGGGCCGCCTTTGTCGCGGCCAGGGCAGATATTCCGGCCGTGCTCGTGGCGGAGACGGATCGGCTCGTGGATCAGGCCATCCTCGCGACGGTTCGCGAGCGGATCCTGCCGCGGACGATCCTTACCATCCGGGTGGAGCGTGTGGTGACTGTTCCGGTGCTGGTGGGTGACAAACGCGAGGCGACGGTCGCGGTGCAGGCGGTGGCCGTCGGCAACGGGGATGTCATTGCCGAAGGCCGGTTTGCAGTATCGGTCTTCTCATTCGATCGTTCGGAAATCGAACTGTTGCTGGCTGAGCGTATCGCCAGTCGCGTCGCCACGGAATTCAAACTGGCCGGCGAGCGGCGCTCCACTCTGGCAACGGCATTGTCCTCGGACCGTTGACGCTAGGCTGCGATCTTCAGCCCAATGATTCCAGCGATGATCATGGCGATGCAGCCGATCCGCAGTGCGGTGGCCGGTTCCGCAAAGAGTACGATGCCTAGAATCACGGTGCCGACGGTGCCTATGCCCGTCCAGATCGCATAGGCCGTACCGACCGGCAGGCTGCGAATGGCGAGACCGAGAAGAACCACCGAGATGACCATCGCCAGTGCAGTGAGGATGGTGGGAAGCGGGCGGGTGAAGCCGTCCGTGTATTTGAGGCCGATCGCCCAGCCGATTTCAAAAAGTCCTGCGAGTACCAGAAGAATCCAGGCCATTTGCCTTACTCCGTTTCAAAGGAGCGAGGCCGTCCCCGCGATCGTGTCCGGATAGGAAATCCGGCGGCAGCCGTCTGCCGAGATTGATATGGTACATCCGTCGCGCCGGCGCAAGGCGCCCCTGGAGATCCGGCATGCGCAGCGCGATCAGGCAAGGCGCTCCGCATGCCACTTCAGGTGGTCGTCCATGAAGGTCGAGATGAAATAATACGAATGGTCGTAGCGTTCGTGCATGCGCAGCGTGACGTCGATGCCAGTACCCTCGGCCACCTCCTGGAAGAGCCAGGGTCGCAAGCCGCTTTCCAGGAAGCTGTCAGCGTTTCCCTGGTCGATCAGGAATTCCGGAAAGCGAGCGCCGTCCTCCACGAGCGCGCAGGCATCGTATTGGCGCCAAGCAGCACGGTCCATCCCAAGATATTTTTCGAATGCATCGACGGACCAGTCGGCCGTGGAGGGCTGGACGATCGGGGCAAAAGCCGAGCAGCTCCTGAAGCGGTGGGGGTTCCTCAATGCCATCGTCATGGCGCCATGGCCCCCCATCGAGTGCCCGAAAATGCCCTGGCGGCTCATGTCCATGCGAAAATGCTGGCGAGTGAAATTCGGCAGCTCTTCGGTGAGATAGGTATACATCCGGTAGTGCTCGGACCAGGGCTTCTCTGTCGCATCCAGATAGAATCCGGCGCCCTTGCCCATCTGCCAGTTCGTCAACTCGTCCGGCACGTCGTTGCCCCGCGGACTGGTATCCGGGCAGACAATGATGAGGCCGAGTTCCGCAGCCATGCGGCGGTATTCGCCCTTTTCCATCACATTGGCATGCGTGCAGGTCAGGCCCGACAGGTACCACAGGACCGGGCGGGGCTCTGCGATTGCCTGCGGCGGGACGAAGACCGCAAAGGTCATCTCGCAGTTGCAGGCCTCCGAGGAATGCGAAAATACGCCCTGCATGCCGCCGAAGGCGGTGTTCTGGGACAGGACTTTCATGATGTTTCTCCGGATGGTCTGAGGCGCACGGCCTGCCGGCAAAGCCTGTCGAGCGTTTCGAGGAACTTTGATCGGTCACGGGGGGAGAACGCGGCGTTGTAGCCCTTGCTCTCTCCGGTTTCCCGCAGGTGCGCGCCGAGGTCACGCATGGCGCTTGCCATGCCGATATTGGTCTCGTCGAAGACACGTCCGGTTGGACCGGTCACAAGCGCGCCGGCGGCGACGCAACGAACGGCAAGCGGGACGTCGGCAGTTACGACGATATCCGCCGCGCCGGCGCGTTCGGCGATCCAGTCGTCCGCAGCGTCGAAGGCGCCCGAAACGATGATGTTCCTCACCATCGGATCCCGCGAGGGACGAAGGCCGGAATTGGCGACAAAGGTCACCTCGAGGCCGTGCCGCTCGGCGACCTTCAGAATTTCCGGCTTCACCGGACAGGCATCGGCATCGACATAGATCATCAATAGACGACGACGCTTCGGATGCTCTCGCCGCCATGCATGAGTTCGAAGCCCTTGTTGATGTCTTCGAGCGGCATGGTGTGGGTGATCATCGGGTCGATCTCGATCTTGCCCTCCATGTACCAGTCGACGATCTTCGGCACGTCGGTACGGCCGCGCGCTCCACCGAAGGCGGTGCCCATCCAGGTGCGGCCGGTGACCAGCTGGAAGGGCCGGGTGGAAATCTCCTGGCCAGCGCCGGCAACGCCAATAATGACGGACTTGCCCCAGCCGCGATGGGACGCTTCCAGCGCCTGGCGCATCACCTTCGTGTTGCCGGTGCAGTCGAATGTATAGTCGGCACCGCCGATCTGGTCGGCCCCGCGCTTCGTCATGTTGACGAGATAGGGAACGAGGTCGTCGCCGGCGTCCTTCGGATTGACGAAATGCGTCATGCCGAAGCGTTCGCCCCATTCCTTCTTGTCGTTGTTCAGATCGACGCCGATGATCATGTCGGCACCGGCAAGCCGAAGCCCCTGGATGACGTTGAGGCCGATTCCGCCGAGACCGAAGACGATCGCCGTCGCGCCGATCTCCACCTTCGCGGTATTGATGACCGCGCCGATGCCCGTCGTCACGCCGCAGCCGATATAGCAGACCTTGTCGAAAGGAGCGTCCGGGTTGATCTTCGCAACGGCGATTTCCGGAAGGACCGTGTAGTTGGCGAAGGTCGAGCAGCCCATGTAGTGGTGGATCGGCCTGCCCTTGAGCGAAAAGCGCGTGGTGCCGTCCGGCATCAGGCCCTTGCCTTGCGTGGCGCGGATCGCG
>DASUPM010000425.1:0-2914 GCA_036281095.1 Pseudorhizobium sp. | reverse complement strand
GGAACCGCATGCCCATCTGACCGGCCTGACCCAGGCAGCGGCAACCTTCGTCGCGACATCGAAGTTCGAGGACCTCAACGGCGAGACGCTTCGCATCGCGCGACGCTGCGTTCTCGATGGTCTTGCGGTCGCTCTTGCGGGGACCGAGCAGTCCGGCATGGCGCCGCTTGCCGCCTATGTCGATAGCCTCGGCGGAACGCCGCAGGCGCGGATGATCGGCAGGGGGTCTCGGCGCATCCCCGCTCATCTGGCCGCGTTGTGGGGAGGTACTGCCGGACATGCGATGGATTGGGACGATACCCAACTCGCCGAAGGCCCGGGCCGCCCCTACGGACTTCTGATGCATCCGACCATGCCACCGCTCATCGCAGCGCTGACGATGTCGGACCTGATCGCGGCGGAGACCGGCCGGCCGGTCGACGGGAAACGTTTCCTGGCGGCCTTCACGGCCGGTTTCGAGGTGGGCTGCAAGGTCGCGGAAGCCATCAATCCCGATCACTACATGCGGGGGTTTCACACCTCTGGCACCATCGGCACCTTCGCCGCCGCCGCGGCGGCCGCCAGGATGCTGGATATGGACGAGGCCGATGTCGCGAGAACGTTGGGCGTTGCGGCTTCCATGGCTTCCGGTATCCGTGCCGGCTTCGGCACGATGACCAAGCCGCTTCATGTCGGCCGGGCCGCCGAAAACGGAGTGACCGCAGCCCTTCTCGTCCGCCACGGCCTCTCGGCCAACATGGAGGCTCTCGATGGCCGCTGGGGCTACCTTGCCATCGCCGGCCCGGGCGGCGAGCCTGCGCTCGTGCGGGACCGCTTCGGCCGGCCGCACACGATGGAAAGCCCCGGTGTCTCCATCAAGCCCTATCCTTCCGGCGTGCTGACGCATCCGAGCATGGATGCCATGCTTTTCCTGATGCGCGAGCATGGACTTGGCCCCGGCGACATCCAGGCGGTCAGGTTGAAGGCGGGAAGCAATGTGCTCGGACCGATCCGCTTCCGCATCGCGAAGACGGAGCTCGAGGGAAAATTCTCCTTTGCCTTCCTGCTCGCCGCCATCATCCTTGCCGGGCGCGCCGGCAAGGCCGAGTTCACCGACGAGTTCGTCTCGTCTCCCGCGTCGCAGGCGATGCAGGCCCGCATCGAGACCGAATTCGACCAGGCAATCGAGGACATGGGCTGGGACCGCATCCGCTCGAAGATCGAGGTTACCACTCGCGATGGTCGCGTCATCGAGCGCTGGGCCGACGAGAACTATCGCGGCAGTCCGCACAACCCGCTTTCCGACAGTGAGTTGGAGGAAAAATTCCGGGGCTGTGCCGAGGGCCTGCTAAGCCCCGAGCGGATGCAGCAGGTTATCGATCTTGTGTGGTCGCTCGACGAAGCCGAGGATGTCGGCAAGATATTCGAGCTGCTGGACTGGAGCGCAAAGGACGCCCGGTGAGGCCGCCGGCACGTCCTGGAAAACGCAGGAGGCACGACGAGGAGGAAGCCTTTGGGTAACGCTGCTGTTGGGACGCCGGAGGCGACCGTCGGAACCGTCGAACGTCGCAGTGACGTGATCGCGGCGGATCGGGTGCGGGCGCTCGCAAGCGCGCTGGATCTGGAGGAGATACCCGGCGGCGGAGATGTCCTTCCGCCCGCCTGGCACTGGCTGTTCTTCAACCCGTTCGCGCGGCGGCGGGAGCTCGGACCCGACGGACATCCGAAACGCCCGGCGTCTCTGCCGGGAGGGGAAATGTCCCGACGCATGTGGGCGGGCGGAAGGCTCGCCTATCATCGGCCGGTGCCGATCGGCACCCCGGCTGAACGGGAGAGCGAGATCGTCGAGGTGGTGTCGAAGCAAGGGCGCAGCGGTGCGCTCGTCTTCGTCACCACCCGTCATCGCGTCTTCTCCGGCGGCACTCTCTGCATCGAGGAAGAGCAGGACGTCGTCTACCGGGAGCCGTCACGCCGCGGTCAGGCGAGTGCCGAGCCGCGGGCCGCCCCTGCCGAGGCGAAATGGTCGGAGCCCTTCGCGCCGGACCCCGTGCTGCTTTTCCGTTATTCGGCGCTGACCGCGAACGGCCACCGGATCCACTACGATCAGGATTATGCGCGCACGGAGGAGGACTATCCGGATCTCGTCGTGCATGGTCCGCTGATCGCGACGCTCCTGCACGGCCTCGCCACCCGTTGCCGGGCCGATGCCACCCTCCGGCGCTTCGAGTTCCGGGCGGTTGCACCGCTCTTCGTCGACCGGCCGTTTCGCCTGGAAGCGGCGCCCTCGGAAGACTGCGACGACCTGATCCTCTGGACGAAGGGGCCGGAAGGGGGGCTTGCGATGCAGGCGAAGGCGGGCTTCGATGACTGACGGGCGAGGCAGCCCCCGATGAAGCAGCCGGCGAGCTATCTCTTCATTCCGGGGAATCGCCCCGACCGCTTCGGCAAAGCAGCCGCGTCCGGCGTGCACAGCATCACGCATCGCGTTTTGCGATCCAGTCGTGGTCCGGATGGTTCTGGAAACGCCATTTGCGCACAGGGCCGGCCATGACGTTGAGGTAGTACATGTCATATCCATAAGGCGCGGCGCAGGGATGGTGTCCTTTCGGCACCAGCACGACATCGTGGTTGGAGAAGCTTATTGTCTCGTCGAGTTCGCCATCCTCGGTGAATACGCGCTGATGGCCGTAGCCCTGCCCGGGGTTCAGGCGGTGGTAGTAGGTCTCTTCGAGATAGGTCATCTCCGGGAACCTGTCCTCGTCATGGCGGTGCGGGGGATAGGATGACCAATTGCCGGACGGTGTGAAGACCTCGGTGACAAGGAGGCTGTCGGCGACGTCGGACTCTTCCATGGCGATCGGGAAGATGTAACGGGTGTTGGCGCCCTTGCCCCGCGTGACGAGGTCGGGGACGTCAAGTATGCGCGCCTTGTAAT
>DASUPM010000424.1:0-2601 GCA_036281095.1 Pseudorhizobium sp. | reverse complement strand
GCCGCAGACCTTCCGCAACATCCCCTGCCCCACCTACCCGGAAATCCGCCTGTCGGTCGCGACCTACTGGCAGGTGGCCCGCGCGATCGAAGCCTCGTCCCCCGGTGCCGTCCACATCGCAACAGAAGGGCCGCTCGGGCTGCTCGCCCGCCGCTGGTGCCTGAAGAACCGCATTCCCTTCTCCACCAGCTATCACACCCGCTTCCCGGAATATGTCGCGGCCCGCTTCCCGGTGCCTATCCGGTGGATGCAGGCCTTCGTGCGCTGGTTCCACAATGCCGGAAACGGCTGCATGGTCGCGACCGCAAGCCTGGAGCGCGAACTGGCGAAGATCGGGCTGCGCAACCTCCTGCGCTGGAGCCGCGGCATCGACCAGACGATGTTTGCTCCGATCCCGCCGGAGGATAGGCCGTTCGGCCTGCCGCGGCCGATCTTCCTCACCGTCGGCCGGGTCTCGGTGGAAAAGAACCTCCCCGCCTTCCTCGATCTCGATCTGCCGGGCTCCAAGGTCGTCGTCGGCGACGGCCCGGCCCGCGTCGAACTGGAGCGCCGCTATCCCGACGTGCTCTTCACGGGCCTGAAGACCGGCAAGGATCTCGCCCGTGCCTATGCGCAGGCCGACGTCTTCGTCTTTCCGTCCAGGACCGACACCTTCGGCAACACGATCCTCGAAGCGCTCGCGAGCGGTGTGCCCGTAGCGGCATATCCGGTCACCGGACCGATCGACATCATCGAGCCGGGCAGCCGGGCGGGCGTACTGGACGAGGATTTGCGCAGGGCCTGCCTCGCAGCCCTCCACTGCTCGCGCGAGGACGCCCGCGCACTGGCGCAGACCTTCACCTGGGAAGCCGCCTCACGGCAGTTCCTGCACAACATCAAGCTGTCGCACCGCACGCCGGCACTGCCCTCGCCTTCCGCGTGACGCACGGTTCGTCTTGAACCGGACTGTGAAGCGCCGGAATCAGGCCGTCAGCTACCGCCGCTTCTTCTTTGATTCGAAAGGATTTTCCGCCGCCCGCAGGTGGATTCGGATCGGCACGCCGGGCATCTGGAAATCCGTGCGCAGCCCGTTCGTAAGGTAGCGCAGGTAATGCTCCGGCACCGCATCGGGCCGCGTGCACGAAATCATGAAGGCCGGCGGGCGCGCCTTCACCTGCGTCATGTATTTGAGCTTCAGGCGGCGGCCGGAAACCGCCGGCGGCGGATGCTGCGTCTGCACGCTGTCGAGCCAGCGGTTCAGCTTCGCGGTTGCGATGCGCTTGTTCCACACCCGGTCGGTATCGACGATGTTCTGCATCAGCTTGTCGAGCCCGTAGCCCGTCTGGCCGGAAATCGGCACGGCCCGGATGCCCCGCGCCTGCGGCAGCAGCCGGTCCGTCTTCTCGCGCAGGTCGGCCAGCACCGCCTGGGGGGTCCTCCACGAGGTCCCATTTGTTGAAGGCTAGAACGGCGGCGCGTCCCTCGCGCAGCACGAGATCGACGATCTGCAGGTCCTGCTTCTCGAACGGAATGGTGGCGTCGAAGACGATGACCACGGTCTCGGCGAAGCGGATAGCGCGCAGCGCATCGGCGACGGAAAGCTTCTCGAGCTTCTCCTGCACCCGCGCCTTGCGGCGCATGCCCGCGGTATCGAACATCTTGATCGAGCGGCCGCGCCAGTCCCATTCCACCGAGATGGAATCGCGGGTGATGCCGGCCTCCGGGCCGGTAAGGAGACGGTCCTCGCCGAGGAAGCGGTTGATCAGCGTGGACTTGCCGGCATTCGGTCGTCCGACGATCGCCACGCGCAGCGGCTTCGTCTCGTCGTAGACGGCTTCGATTTCGTCGTCCTCGTCACCCTCCAGCTCGGACGCCGGAATGCTGACATTGGTGACGGCCTCGTCCACCTCTTCCGGAAACGCCAGGTCCTCGCCGATCGCCTCGACGATCGCGTCGCGCAGGTCGATCATGCCCTGGCCGTGCTCGGCCGAGATCGGTACCGGCTCGCCCAGCCCGAGTGTATAGGCGTCGTAGAAGCCGCTGTCCGAGCCGCGCGCCTCCGATTTGTTGGCGACGAGCACGACCGGCTTGCCGCTGCGGCGCAGCAGTTCGCCGAAGGTCTTGTCGAGCGGCGTCAGCCCCATCTTGGCATCGACGACGAAAAGCGTCAGGTCCGCCTCCTCGACGGCCATCTCGGTCTGCGCCCGCATCCGGCCTTCCAGCGTATCGGGGCCCGTCTCTTCCAGACCGGCGGTATCGATGATCGTGAACCGGAGATCGACGAGCTTCGCGTCCCCCGGGCGCCGGTCCCGCGTGACGCCAGGCGTATCGTCCACCAGCGCGAGCTTCTTGCCCACCAGCCGGTTGAACAGCGTGGACTTTCCGACGTTCGGACGTCCGACAATCGCGACGGTGAAGCTCATGCGTCTTTTCCTCAAGCCCTTCCGAAGCGGAAGTTAGGGCGCCTTGCCGGATGCGGCGATGTTGTCGAGCATGATCTGCGCGCGGTTGGCGACGTTGCGCGGCGCGGTCGCGTCGTCGGCGATCGCCTGGAACCACTCCTTCGCCCGCACCATGTCGTCGGCCTTGTAGGCGGCAAGCCCCAGAGCCTCGCGCGCCGAA
>DASUPM010000423.1:0-5425 GCA_036281095.1 Pseudorhizobium sp. | reverse complement strand
CGTCGAGCAAATCAAATTCCTCGATGATGACCTTGATGCGCTCATAGTAGGCACGCCCGACCTCCGTCAGGGCCAATGCCCGCGTGGTCCGCGTTAGAAGCTGGACGCCAAGTTCCTTTTCTAGTCGGGAGACCAGTTTCGATGCTTGGCCCGTGCTGGTTCCGAGACGAGCTGCCGCTGCTGCGAAGCTTCCTGTTTCGATCACTGCGGCGAACATGCGGTCGCATTCGAGGCGGTCCAAGTCACTATTCCTTACGTTGGATGTAGAGCAATGTAGTGTGATCGGCGAGCGACGTATCAGGTAACCAGGATGACGATCTTGCCTTCCGCAGCATTCGATTCCATGCAGTGATGAGCTTCAACGATCTCGTCGATCGGGAAAGTGGGACCGAGCTTGATGTTCAACTTTCCAGATGAGACGTCGTCGACGATGCTCTGAAAGGGCATCTCCATGAAGTCTTCCGGCTCGCCGCTATAGGCGGTCAAACCCACGCGGTTGGGAATGTCGTCCATCGGCGCGAAATGTTCCAGCGACCACTGGCTCCCGACGATGCCGACCATCGAAACAAGCCCTCCGCGAGCTGCGCATCTCAAGGAGTCCCGAAGCGTCGAGGTGCCGATCAGTTCGAGCACCTTGTCGTGCCGTGCCGGTCCGGCAGATAGGTCTCCATTGTCCACGAGCACCTCCTGCGCGCCTAGTTCCTGCAGCATTGCAAGCCGCTTCTCGCTGCGGGAGGTGGCGGTGACATGAGCACCGTGACGTCTTGCAAGGGCGATTGCGGCCATCCCGACGGACGTCGTCCCGCCTCGGACGAGCAGCCGGTCCTCGGGCTTCAGATCGAGCGAAGAGAACAGAGCACCCCAGGCCGTCTGCATCATCTCCGGCAAGGCTCCCAGGACGTTCCATGGAAGGTTCGTCTCAATCTTACGTACCTGACCGGAAGGAACGCAGGTAAACTCGGCATATCCTCCGTCTAACTGCCTGCCCATGCCGCCCATCACCGTCGCTACGGCATCTCCCTTCTGAAACTCTCCACCCGGCGCATCGTCGACCACGCCCACGGCCTCGATGCCGAGCACGCGTGGAAAGGTGACGCTGGGCGAATGTCCCTGCCGCGTGAACAGCTCGGATCTGTTGATGCCGAATGCCTTCACCGCGATCCGCACCCAACCCGCCCGAGGAACAGGAACAGGCCACTGCTCCACCCTGAGGACATCCGGCCCTCCGGGCTCCCTGATCACGACCGCCTTCATCGTCTGCATCGACATTCGGCATTCCTTAGTTTCGGGCGCGCAGCCTCAGCGTTTGACCCACCATCCGAGCCACCGCAGGAGGCGGGGCATAACGATCCAGTACATGGCCAGCACGATCAGGGCGGTGACGATCATCATTCTCGGAATGTATGGCAGATCGGTGAGAAGCGGAAACAGGAACGCGACGGCCAGAGATGCCAGTGGGAATATGCCCATCCATGTGAGGACGGCCATTCGCCACCTGGCAGGCTGCTTCTCTCCCTCCAGGCCCGTGGCCGAAAACCACAGGTCGGATGTGTTGAAAACCCTGTATTCCGGATCGTGGTCCGCAACTTCCCTCAGACGGTCGTGCCACTCCGCGGAATCCTTCGAGTGCCGCCAGGTATCCAGAGCGGCCTGTGTGGTGAAGCACTGAACGATGTGGAACTCTTCGCCATCTACCCGCGGCGGTATCACTGTCGAGAACAGGTAGCCGGGCGTTCTGGAGCAGTCGGCAAGCATGCCCCGTACGAGCTGCTCGTACTGACGCTCCTGACCAGGATTGGCGCGGCGGTGGACAATGCGTGTGACTTGAACCATTTGGAACCTGCTTTCGATAAAGGAAATGCCGCAGGACCTAGATGACGTCCTGCGGCAGCTTTCATTTATTGCTTCTTCGGCAGAGCGAAGGCGATGATGTAGTCGCCGTAGTCCGGAGCCGCCCGCGAACCGTGCGCCGTGACGACGACGTATTGGCGGCCGTCCTCCGGCGAGGTGAACACGAGAGGCGTGGAACCGGCGCCTACCGGGAGCGGGCTTTTCCAAACCTCTTCGCCGGTCAGCACATCGATCGCTCTCAGATAGTAGTCCGAGGTGGCGGAGAAGAAGACCAGACCCGACGCTGTAGGAACAGCGCCGCCGAGTGTCGGCATTCCCAACTCGATCGGCATGTGCGTCTTGATACCGAGCGGGCCGAACTGCTCCGGCGTGCCAAGCGAGCGGTGCCACAGCATCTTCTGCGTTTTCATGTCGATTGCGGCCATGGTGCCGAATGGCGGCGTCGTGCAGGGAACGCCGAGGAAGGACTGGACCATGCCTCGCTCCGCTCCGTAAGGCGTTTCGCTCATGGGAACGACGCCGCCGGTGCTGTGGGAGCCCTTGCCGCTCTCTTTCGTGCGTCGGATTTCGTCTTCGCGCGACAGCAGGCGGCCCTTCATGGCAACCCGCATGTCATTGACGATCATGATGTCATGGCGCTTGTCGATAGCCTGTCCACCCCAGTTGGTCGTGCCGTACCACGATGGGTTCTGGAGGTACCACTGCAACTGAGGCGGCGTATAGTCTCCGACGTAGTACAGGTTCTTGAACTGGATGCGGCAGTAGAGCTGCTCGAGCGGCGTGATGCCCCACATTGTCGCCTCGGTAAGAACGGCATCCCGCATCGACGGCATGCCAACCGAGTATGGTTGGGTCGGCGAAAGCCGCTCGCCGGGAACACCCTCCGTCGGGACCGGTCGCTCCTCGACTGCGGTGATCGGCTCGCCGGTGCGGCGGTCGAGGACGAAGATCTCTCCGTTCTTCCCCGCCTGCATAAGCGCTGGCGTGCGACCGCCCTGCCCGTCCGGCATGTCATAGAGGACAGGCTTGGAGGGTAGGTCGAAGTCCCAGACGTCATGATGAACCAGTTGGAACGCCCAGCGCTCCTCTCCCGTCGTTGCATCGACCGCAACCACGGAAGTGCCGACCCGTTCGGTCGCCTCCGACCGCTGGCCGCCGAAGAGGTCCGGCGTTCCACCCCCGGTCGGCAGATAGACCATGTTGAGTTCTGGATCATAGGTCGGAGTAGCCCACATGTTCGGCGTGCTGCGGCTGTAGCTCTCACCCTCGGCCGGTGGGTTCGGCAGACCCGGACGGCCGACGTCCCATGCCCAGGCGAATTCACCGGTCACCGCGTTGAAGGCACGTACTACGCCCGATGGCTCGTCGGCCGACTGGTTGTCCATGACCCAGCCACCGATGATCAGATTCTCCCCGGCGAGCAGGGGTCCCGACGTCGGGTTGTAGAAGCCAGGAATGACAGCTCCCATGCCGGTAGCGAGAAACACAGTTCCATTGTCGCCAAAGGAGGGAACCGGAGACCCGGTGGCGGCATCGAGCGCGATCAGCCTCATGTCTCCAGTGGTAACGTAGATCCTACGTTTACCTGGAGCGTCGTCGGCCAGTCCCGGCACTTCGTAGTAAGCGAGAGAGCGGCAACGCATCCAGCCTGCGGTATCGCCGGGGTTGACGCCCGGATCGAAGTGCCAGAGCTGCTCGCCGGTATCGCCGCGCACCGCGAATACCTGGTTGGTAGCCGTACACGGATAGAGCGTGTTTCCGATCTGAAGCGGGGTGTTCTGGTTCTCGCGACCGTTGCCGCCGGGATCACCGGTGTGGAAGGTCCACGCGACTTCAAGCTGGCTGACATTGTCATGGGTGATCTGCGTATCCGGCGCGAATTGCTCGCCGGTCGTGGTGCGGCCGAAGCCGACCCAGTTCGCAGGCTCGTTCGCGGGGTCGTAGTCGGCCGCGACTTCGGGTTCATAGCTCGGCTTGACCAGCCAGATCGGTCCGAAGGCACTGATGAATGCAAGCAGGACCCCGACGGCGAGGACGCCGGCCGTTCCGTAGGATATCGGACGAACATGCCCGATCCTTTCCGCACCAGAAAGCTTCGGCATGCAGAGCGCAATCAGAAGTCCCAGAACTGCGAACATCCCGAGGCGCGCGGCAAGCGGCCAGAAGTGGAAACCGACCTCCCAGAGAGCCCAGGCAATGGTCACGAGGAAGAACGCGAAGTAGACGTAGCCGGCGCGGGCATCGGCCCGAAAGAGCAGGATTGCAGTTGCGACAAGTGCTGCTCCGGCAGGGAGGTAGTAGAGCGACCCCCCAAGCGACAGAAGCTGAATCCCACCATAGATGAAGTAGCCGCCCACGATGGCGGAAAGGACGCCGACGAGGGAGGCGCAGATGCGCGGCCCTGCTCCAACGGGGGCTGCGCTCGTTCTGAAAGTCTTTGACATGATATCTCCTTGGATCGTCCATCGGAGCCGCCCGTTTGTCGGCTCTCCGGTCCTTCCAAGGCGGGTAGTCGAGACGTACTCCCTTCCGCGACGGCGGCGTTTGTCCGGCGGAAGCGGAAAGGCTGGGGGCAGCGACGAGGTGTCAGGTCGATGTGCTAGCGCCGAAATGTCGCACGATAAATCGCCCCGGAGGCTACCGAGTGTATCCTGCGGGGCGACAATCGGTTGCTACTTAGTTATGGAGGCCGACGAGCGGCGTCAGATATACGGCCCCGAAGTCATCCAGCTTGTTGCGGATGTCGAGGGTTGTCTCTCCGTACACATACAGCGCCTTGATCTGAGCCAGCGCCAGGAACCGCTGCGCGTAAGGCGCGAAGGTCTCGTTGATGTGAGGCAGCACGGCATCGGCCTGGTAGCGCTCGACGATATGGATTTCGGTCTCATTGGCTGCATTGATGGAGTATTCGTAGATCACGGTGCCGGTCTCCCGGCGCGCGTCCTCGACGATGTCGTTGATCAAGGATTTGAATTCGCCCAGATGATCGGGCTCCACCGCGAGGTGGAAGACACAGGTGATATGATTCATCGACATTTCCGTTCGTCGAGGGAGTGGAAGAGGGCCATGGTTCCATGGCCCTCTTGTCGAACGCTCAGGCTTTCTCGGCTTCCTCGCCGAAAAGCTTGCCGGCGCCGGCCCAGTTCGACGGCGCGATGTCCTCGAACAGGACGTAGATGTAGTTCGGATCGGTTCCGGTATTCTTGACGATGCTCTCGGTGATTTCGGCTGCGACAGCCTTCTTCGCCTTGGCGTCCTTACCGTCAAACCAGCTTACGCGTACAACAGGCATGCTATTTCTCCTTTGTTAGACCGGCGGCGCCGGGGAATGTTCGTTGTGATGGCTGTAGGGGTCGACGCTGGCCTTCTGGGCTCAGCGTTCCAGGAACGACGTGAGGTCGTTCGTGAACTTGATCGGGTTCTTGAACATCAGGAAGTGGTCCCCCTGCTCGTCCGATGTGTAGCTGTAGAGGGTGGCGTCCGGGATGGTGGATGCAGCCCACCGCTGGCTCGGCAGATTGGTGCTCTCCTCGCCCGAGAAGATCGCAACGGGAACGTCAATCTTGTGCGCAAT
>DASUPM010000422.1:0-7231 GCA_036281095.1 Pseudorhizobium sp. | reverse complement strand
TTGAAGATCGCCTTGATCTCCGGCATGAACTCCGCGCGGTGCAGGACGCGGTCGGCATTTGTCTGAAGCTCTGGATTCGACAGGAACTTCTCCAGAGCGAAGGACTTGCAGAACGCAACCCACTGCGTGTCGCTGACGACGCCGACGAATATTTGCTCACCGTCACCGGTGTCGAAGAGATCGTAGACGGCCCAGGCGGAGATGCGTTCCGGTAGCGGTGCCGCTGCCTTTCCCGTAACCGCCATCTGAAGCATGTGCTGCGCGACGAGAAAGACGTTGTTCTCGAAGAGCGCGCTGCGCACGAGTTGGCCCCTACCGGTCTTGGATCGCTCCTGAAGCGCGGCGAGAATCGCGATCGCGGCGAACATGCCGCCCATTACGTCGTTGACCGATGCTCCGGCCCGCAGCGGACGGCCGGTCGGACCGGTCATGTAGGCCAGGCCGCCCATCATCTGCACGACCTCGTCAAGGGCGGCGCGATGTTCGTACGGTCCCGACAGGAAGCCCTTAAGTGAGCAGTAGACAAGCGCGGGGTGGCTGCTCTTGAGGGTTTCGTATCCGAAGCCAAGCTTGTCCAGCGCGCCGGGCCGGAAATTTTCAATCAGAACGTCGGCGGCGCTGATGAGCTTTTCTGCGGCGGCGTGACCGTCAGGCGATTTCAGGTCGAGGACGATGCTTCGCTTGTTGCGGTTGAAAGTCGGAAAGAAACCGGCCCCCGAGCCGTTCAGGCGGCGTGTGTTGTCGCCATTTGGAAAGGGCTCGACCTTCACCACATCAGCACCCAGATCGGCAAGGATCATGCCGCAACTCGGCCCCATGATCATATGCGAGAACTCAACCACGCGGATTCCAGCGAGGGGAAGACCTTCTGCGGCTCGAAAAGACGGGGTCAAGCAGTATCCTCTTAAATTCTATTTGACAGAAATAATTTCTGCACAACGCAAACAGTGGAGAGACCAAAGCGCAGTGTCAACAGATTTCGATGCTGCGCTGCACCCTAAGCCTCTTTGCCTGTCGCCGAGATCTGCAGGTTCGGGCGGTTCAATGGGCGGCCCGTTGGGAAGGAATCCCCCTTATAGCGGCACGGTGCGCCGTCATCCGGCCCGATGGCGTGTCGGATATGGTCGGCGAATGGATCGTCCGATTAACCAAATTGACGCAGTCTGGCATTTCATCTAGTAGAAATGAATTCTGTTCAAGAGAAGGGGAGGCATTTTTTTGAAGAGAAGCCGCGACGTGACCGTCAGTGAAGTGGGGCCTCGTGACGGACTGCAGAGTATCAAGCGCTCCATGGCCACAGAGACGAAGATTGCGTGGATATGGGCCCTCGCTACGGCAGGCCTGGCTGAGATCGAGGTCGGATCCTTCGTTTCTCCGAAACTCCTGCCTCAGATGGCGGACTGCTCCGATGTGGTGGCTGCCGCCATCGAGATCCAGGATATTACTGTCCTGGCGCTCGTCCCGAACCTGCGGGGCGCCGAGGCGGCCTTCCTGGCGCGTACCCCCAGGATCACGATGCCCGTTTCTGCCTCTCAGGCTCACAGCAGAGCGAACATCAATAGATCGGTGGAGGAGGCGGTAGCGGATGTCGCCCGCGTCGTCAGACTTCGGGAAACGTTGCATGACGGCTATCGTCCGGGGGTCGAGGTCGGGATATCGACTGCTTTCGGCTGCACCATGGAGGGCGCAATCCCAGAAGACTGGGTGATCGAGCTTGCGGTCATGCTCGCAGAAGCCGGGGCCGATTCCGTTGGTCTTTCCGACACGACTGGATACGGAAACCCGGCGCAGGTGAAGAGGCTGTTCAGCCGCCTGAAGGCTGAACTCGGCGAGAAGGCCGGCGGCGCCCATTTCCATAACACCCGCGGCCAGGGACTGGCGAACGTAGTCGCGGCCCTGGACGCAGGGGTGACGACATTTGATTCTTCACAGGCCGGTCTCGGGGGCTGCCCGTATGCTCCGGGCGCTACAGGAAACATAGTTACTGAAGACTTGGTGTTCATGCTCGAAGCGATGGGGTTGAAGACCGGGATCGATATCGAGACGCTGATCTCGGCGCGACCCGTCATCCTTGAGGGTCTGCCAGGTGAGGCGCTCTACGGTCACATCCAGGACGCAGGCCTTCCCAAGGGTTTCAGCTACGCCTAGCGCGCTCCGTAAATGCCTCCCGAAAGGTCCAGCCGCAGGCTGTACCTCCAAGGCGGGGCGCGCCTAACTTCCATGAGGGGCCAGACAGATGACGGAAGAGCAGGGATGGGTCAGGGAAATCGACGACGGGTTCCTGGGGTTGGTCGGCCCCGTTTACTCTCAGCCGTTTGCAAGCGGCGTCGGGCGCTTCAGATTTCATGCGGAGGCGAAGCACAGGAACCGCGCCGGCTTTGTCCAGGGCGGAATGCTGATGACCTTCGCAGACCGCGCCATGGGAAAGACGGCACGTCAGCACGATCAGGATAGAGCGCAAGCGACTGCGCAGTTTGACATGCACTTCTTGGAACCGGTGCGGATCGGTGAGACGGTCGAGATTGCCTGCACGATCGTCCGCCAGATGAGGCATCTCGTGTTCATGAGGGGCGACCTGACCGTCGACGATCGACCGGTTGCCGCGGCACAGGGCGTCTGGAAGATCATAGGGATCCGCTAACACTTGAAGCGCGTGGAAGCGACGGCGGGGATTGAACTTCACCCTAAGAGAACGGTATCCAATTCTGTAGAGCAGAAATCATGGGGTGGAGCTACGAATGCCGGATCGGAAGGAACAGCGAGTAGAGGCCGTCGAACGCGCCCTGACTATCCTCGAAGCGTTCAGTGAGAATGGGGCCAGGATGACTTTGAACGAACTGTCCCAGAAGACCGGGTTCTATCCGAGCACGATCCTGAGGCTGGCAGGGTCACTTGAACGTTTCGGCTATGTGCATCGGGAAGCGGACGGGCGCTTCCGCCTGGGATCGTCGCTCTACCGTTTGGGAAATCAGTATCAACGCTCCTTCAACCTCGCCGACTACGTTCGGCCGGCGCTTCGCGAGTTGGTGGAGATCACGCGGGAGACGGCGGCGTTCTACATCAAGGACGCAGACCGCCGGGTCTGTCTGTTCCGGCATCACGCGGACCGCATCTTTCGACATTATCTGGAGGAGGGTGCGTCGTTGACTCTCGACAAGGGCGCGACGGCCAGAATCCTTATGGCGTTCTCCGGAGCGCCGGGCGTGTTCTACGACGACATTCGGGAGAAAGGCTACTACATATCACTGGGTGAGCGGGATCCGGAGACTGGCGCGATCGGCGTTCCCGTCTTCGGCGTCGGGAACGCCCTGCTGGGATCGCTAGGTCTCACGGTTCAGATGCAGAGGTTCACACCCGAGGCGCAGGCCAGACACCTCGAGGTCCTGCTGAAAACCTCTGGGGAGCTTTCGACGAAGCTCGGAGCGCAGAGGAGCCGTTAATACCGCGTTCGCGCCGACGCTTCCAGGTCTGGATCGGACCACGCAGGGCAGGGCGGGTGCAATCCGTCGAAGTCAGGTAAAGGATTGAACGGCGCCCCGACCGACATAGGGACGATATGAAACCTGATCTCAGGCGCGGGTTCTATACTCTTCGCCGCGCCCGACTTGTCGCCGATGCAACGATCCGGCGACGAGGAATAGAGGGTGGCTTGAGACAGAGCATGCGCAGCCGGAGAAAGACACGGGTAGGACTTCAGTCTGAGGGAATCCTCTGGAGCAGGAAAACCAGCTCAGGTGTTGGCGACGACGGATGGTCTCTGCGACTGACCAACATGTCGTCTGCCGGTCACCTCGACCCTTATCGACTTCACCAAAGGGACTGACATGGGCGACGGCTGCGCCGCTTAAAGCCCCATCGCCGTCAGATAATTGAGCTCCGCCAAGACCTCCCGCACGGTATTGATGCAAGCGCGGACGTTCGCGCTTTCGGCGCTGGAGGGAAATTTGGCGAAGACAGGCGTGTCCGGGATGGGCGGGATCGTCTTCAGAAGGCGCACTGTTCCTGCCTCGATCTCCCGCTCCGCCATCTTGCTCGGATACACGCCGATCGCGACACCCGTGTTGACGAGGTGGGCGAGCAGCGCCACGCTGTTGCAGATGTCGAGCCGCTTGGGGCTGAGGCCGGCGCTGGCGAACCAGCCTCTTACCTGCCGGTAGTTGATGCTTCCGATCGGGTTGGAGATGATCGGATGGATCATCAAGTCGCGCGGTGTGACGACGGCCGGCAGGTCCCAGCGGGTGGAGGCCACCCAGGAGGTCGGTTGCGCGCCCAGCGGCACCAGTCGGAAATCCTCGTGTTCGGTAGGATTGACGATGAAGGCGAGATCAAGCTCGCGGGCATGGAGGTCGGGCTCGATGAAGGGTGTGGTGGACACCATCAGCTCCGGACTAAGGTCGGGGTAGAGCCGGTGCAGCCGCGCCAAGATCGGCGACAGGCAGATGATCGCGAAGCCTTCCGAGAAGCCGACACGGATGCGACCGCCGACGCGTTTGCCGTTCTTCTGCGACGTGATTTTTTCCACGCCGTCCAGTACCTCTCGGGCATCTTCCAGCAGAGCCAGTCCGTGAGAGGATAGCCGAACGCCCCGGCCGATGCGGTCGAACAGGCTCGACCCAAGCTCCGTTTCCAGAGACTTCAGACGAAGCGAGATCGTTGGCTGCGAGAGGTTGAGGCGGCGCGCCGCCTGATCCACCGAGCGTAAGGTCGCTGTCCAGAAGAAGGCTTCGAGCTGCGCAATCGTGATCCGACTCATTAGTTTTCTCAATGGAAACCGGGCAAATATTTTAATTTGTTTGAAGAAAATTAAATGGCTATGACCCGGAGTGCAAGAGCATACGGGAGGACTGAGTGTCGGGGAGTGAGCGGGTCGTCAGGGTTGAAGGCTTCGAGCTGCGTTGCAAGATGCCTATGGTGGCTGGCAACGCGCTGCGGGTGTTCAACGAGCGGGCGGTCTTCCTGCTCAAGTTGACTACGGCATCCGGCGCAGTCGGATGGGGCGAGACCTGGGCGTATCCGGGTCCAGCCAGCACGCTGGTGAAAACCACGCTCGCACCAATCGTCCTCGGAGCAGACGTCACGAACCCCCGTGCCTTGCAGGCGCGGATGTTGAAAGTCGCGGTTCCGGATCGGCGCGGGCAAGCGCATATGGCCATCAGCGCCGTAGATATTGCCATGTGGGACGCCTTCGGCCACGTGGCGGAAAAGCCGATCCACGCGCTTCTCGGCGGTACGTTGCGCGACAAGATCATGACCTATGCCAGCGGTCCGCTGCTGCCCGCTGGCCACGACCGGTATGCCGGCTTTGCCGACGATGTCGCGCGCTATGCGCAAGCGGGTTTCCGGGCGGTCAAGATCCGGATCGGCGCCTCGATCGAGGAGGACCTGCGGGTAATCCGGGAAGCCCGCGCCATCCTCGGAAAAGATGCCTTCCTGATGGCGGACCTCAACGAATCCTCTAACGTGCGGGATGCCGTGCTGCTCGCCCATGCGGCGAGCGACGCCGACCTCGGTTGGCTCGAGGAGCCGGTTTCGCACGACAATCTCCCCGCTTACAAGCGTCTGTCGGAGCTTCTCCCGGTGCCGCTGGCCGGCGGCGAGTCCTTTTGTGGCGTGCAAGCGTTCCGCGATATCCTGTGCGATGGCTCGCTCGACCTCGTGCAGCCCGACCTCGCTATCTGTGGTGGCATCACCGAGGGCATGCGCATTGCCGGCCTTGCCGATGCCTTCGAGGTGCCGGTTGCGCCGCATGTCTGGGGCTCCTGCGTCAACTTCCTGGCCTCCCTGCAGTACGCCGCGGTGCTGAGCCCCCGCCAGGGGCGCATCCCGTTTCCGCTGTTTGAATACGACATGAGCTTCAACCCCCTTCGGGCTTCGATCTACGATCCGAAACCCGACGCGCAGGGCAACCTCGCTATTCCGGACGGGCCGGGGCTCGGCGTGGAGATCGATATCGGCCGGCTTGCCGATCATGTGAAGGACCATTGGGTGCTGGAGCTCTGATCACGTCCCAGCTATTTTGAGGAGGAAACAACATGAAACGACATCTGTTTGCTGCATGCCTGGCCCTCGGCCTGACGGGTACGGCCCATGCCGAGCCGGAAATGACACTGAACCTCGGTTTCGTCGGCGGTACCAAGGCGCCTGAAGCGATCGCCATGGGTCAATTCGCCGACGAAGTCCAGGATAAGACCAACGGACGCATCGCCGTGCGCTTACAGGGCGGCGGCGCGCTTGGTGGCGACCGTGAGGTGATTGAGGGCGTTCAGCTCGGCGTTGTCGATATGACTGTCGTCAGCACCTCGATCGTCGTCAACTTCGCGCCGGAATTCGCGCTGTTCGACATTCCGTTCCTGTTTCGCGACTTCAACCACGCCGAAGCTGTGCTGAACGGACCGATCGGACAGGAAATGCTCGATGGCCTGCCGGAAAAGGGGCTGGTCGGTCTCGCCTTCGGCGGCATGGGCTTCCGTCAGCTCACCAACAACGTCCGCGAGGTTAAGGAACCGGCGGACGTCCAGGGCCTGAAAATCCGCACCCAGCAGAACGACCTTCACATTGCCGTCTGGAGGGACCTTGGTGTTCTGCCGACGCCGATGGCGATCCCGGAAGTCTACACTGCGCTGCAGCAGGGCGTGGTGGATGGCCAGGAAAACCCGGTCGGCGCAATCATCAACAATCGTTTCGGCGAGGTGCAGAAATACATGAGCCTCACCGACCACGCCTTCACGCCGCTCGTCCTGCTGGTCTCGCCGAATCTCTATTCATCGCTGTCTGACGACGATAAGGCGATCTTCGTAACCGCGGCGAAGAACGCCATGGCGCGCAACCGCGAGGAAGTCGACGCTCTCTTGCAGACCGGTATCGAGACCCTGCAGTCCCAGGGCGTGACGGTCACGACTGACGTCGACAAGGCGGCTTTCCGCGCGGAGGTCGAGGATCTCTACGCCGATTTCGCCAAGCAATTCGGGCAGGACAAGCTCGACGCGATCAGCGGGACGAACTGATGCCTGCACGGTCTCCTTTGATTTCGGCCTTCCTAGCCGTGGAAGGCCGGATCACGCAGACGGCGGTCGCGCTCGCCACCGCAGGACTGGCGATCGCCTCCCTCGTCGGCCTTTATCAGGTCGTCGCGCGCTTCATCCTCCACGCTCCGGCCTCGTGGTCGGAACCGCTCGTCCAGGCGACGTTGATCTGGATGACCTATGTCGCGCTTGCCGGCGCCATGCGCACC
>DASUPM010000421.1:0-2884 GCA_036281095.1 Pseudorhizobium sp. | reverse complement strand
GAAGCAGGCCGCGCTACTGTACGCGAGTGACCTCGAAGCCCTGCTTGCGGAAGAGCTCCACCAGTCCTTTCTCGCCCGGCAGGTGAAGGGCGCCTACGGCGATGAATACGCCTCCCTCCGCCAACAGGGGCGCGGCCCGTTCGGCCATGCGTATGTTCCGTTCGGAGATGACCGCGCTCTCGAAGGCGGCATAGGTGCTCTCGTCTCCACCGGACGCGGAGGGCGTCAGAGCCTTCATGGCCGGCATCGTCAAGCCGGTCTGGCCCGCCAGATACAACTGCGTCATCGTCTCGACCACATCGTTCATGCGGTCTCCCAGGCGTATCGTCTCCACGAGGGCCTGAAGGTGGAACTCGATCGGCAGCCGGGCCATTGCCTCCAGCTGTTCGGCGAGCGTTTCCAGACCTTTCACCGGTTTGCCGGCGGTGATGGCATCGAGCGCGATCTTCTTGTCGAGAAAGGCGACGCCTTCCGTCGTGAGATCCGTTTCGCAGAGCGGCTTGGCGACGAAGCCGGCGAGCATCCAGGGCTTCATCCGCGAGACAGCGGACAGGACCAGGCCGCGCTTCTTCAAGCCGGCCTCCAGCACGGCGAGGTCGTCTGCGGAGAGCAGGCTCTCCATCGATCGGCCATCGGTGAACATCGTCAGCTCCGGCTTCGCGAAAAGCGCGGCTGCCGCCTTCTTCTGGTCCAGTATTTCGTCGGATTCGATGACGATCATCCGGGCCTTCGCATGTGCTTCGGCCGCGCCGGCCGGCATGGCAAGCACCCGGGGATCGGCAACATGCATCGTGCCGAGGAGATAGGACGGCGCGGTTCCCTCACGCTCGATCCGCCAGAAGGTTCCCTCGCCGTTGGCAATCTTGCCGGCCTCCTCGACTACCTGCGCGTAGCGCTGCGGGTCGTCCCGCTTCAGAGCCGCGAGCAGATTCTTGCCGGAGCAGGCCTCAGCGGCGGCTGCGGGTGAGATTGTTGCCAGCACCAGAAGCAGGGATGCGAGGACCAGCAGATGCAGGGTCGCGAGCAGCCAGAGCGAAATGGAGCCGAAGCGGTTCAGGATACGAGGCAGAGAGGGCACGATGGCGGGAATGGTCATATCGTCCTTCCGAAGATCTGCGCGATCCTAGCCGCTTCGCACTCGACAAGAGATTAAGATGCTTGGTTAAGGCGATCTTGTGGCCCGCGGATGTGCCCGGTCGTAGACGTCCAGCAGCCGGGTTGCATCGACGCCGGTGTAGACCTGGGTCGTCGACAGGCTGGCGTGCCCCAGGAGTTCCTGGATGGTCCGAAGATCGCCGCCGCCGGCCAGCAGATGGGTGGCGAAGGAGTGCCGCAGGGCATGAGGCGTTGCAGTGTCCGGCAGACCGAGGGCGCTTCGCAGCCTGCGCATGGCGCGCTGGATGATTTCCGGCTGCAGGGGGCCGCCGCGGGCGCCGCGGAAGAGCACATCGTCGCCGGGAAGGACGTAGGGGCAAAGCTTCCTGTAGGTCTCTACCGCTTCGCAAACCGCGCTCAGCAATGGAACGATGCGCGTCTTGCCGCCCTTGCCGGTGATGCGCAAGGTCGTCGTATCTCTTCCGATGTCCGAACCCTTGAGGCCGAGCGCTTCGGAAATGCGCAGACCGCAGCCGTAGAGAAGCATGAGTACGGCTGCATCCCGGGCTGCGATCCAGGGCTCGTCGTGAAGCTGGGATCCGGTCGCCGCGACCTTTAACGCCTGGCGATCGGTCAGCGGCCTCGGGAGCGATTTTGCCTGCTTGGGCGCGCGGATCGCTCCGGCGGCAGCGGCATTTACCAGGCCCTGGCGCTCCAGATAGCGGAGAAGGGAGCGCAGGCCGGCCAGATGGCGCCCCAGCGAGCGATTGCCCGAACCCTCCTTGCGCCGAGAGGCAAGAAAGGCGCGCAGATCCGCCGTCCTCAGGCTGTGAATATCGGCAACCCTTGCGGGACCACCGAGATGCGTGGTCAGAAAGGTCAGGAACTGGCGCGTGTCGCGCTCGTAGGCTTCGAGCGTGTTGGATGAAAGACGCCGCTCGCGGAGGAGGCTCTCCAGCCATTCCCTGCGTCTCTCGAGAAGATCCGGCGCGGCAATCACGAGCAGTTCGTTCATGTTGCGTCTATTGAATTGATTCACTGTTCGATCCAGATTGCTCCCGGCTGCCTTACGAATCCCTAAAGACTTGAAGGTTGTCATTGTTCGATCATAAGGGACTGCGATATACCCCATATCCTGTCTGCAGGAGTTTGTATGGCGCGCCGCGATTCAGTGTCCTTATTCGGGCATTTTGCCGAAGCAGTTTCCCTCGTTTCCCACGGTAGACCCGGACATATCGTCGATACCCTCATCGCGGAGCGCGGGCAGCGTATCGTCAATCACCCCCTCTGGCCGGTCATGCGGCCCTTCCTCTACATGCTCCTGCGCTATGGCCGGGCGATGGAGTTTGCCAACGATCTTGCTCCGCTGACGGGTTTCCAGTCCTTCGAGTACATGAGCGATCTGCTCAAGCTCGATGTGCGCGTGAGCAATGCGGAGCGCATTCCCGAATCAGGCGGCTTCATCCTTGTCAGCAATCACCCGACCGGTATCGCCGATGGTGTGGCGGTCTTCGACCTCTTGAAGAACCGCAGGCCCGACCTGATGGTGTTTGCAAACCGCGATGCGGTTCGCGTCAATCCGCGCTTTGCAGAGATGATCATCCCGGTCGAATGGCGGGAGGAGTTCAAGAGCAAGCTGAAGACCCGCGAAACGCTTGTGTTGACGAACAAGGCCGTGGAAGAGGGCAAGGTCCTGGTGCTGTTTCCGTCCGGCCGGATCGCTTATTGGGCGGATGGAAAGCTGAACGAGCGGCCGTGGAAGACATCGGCGGTCGGACTTGCGAAGAAA
>DASUPM010000420.1:0-3594 GCA_036281095.1 Pseudorhizobium sp. | reverse complement strand
CTTTTCAGCGCATTCCGCGAATTTCGATGGTGGCTATGACCCGACGGCGTAGTTCCAGGAATGGGACGCACACCCCCCTCACCTTCGTCATGCTCGGGCAAGCGCAGCGCGACCCGGGCATCCATTCCGTGACAAATCGGCAGCGCGCCGGCGCGGCCATTTGTGCTGCACCGTCATCCCCGGAGGATGGCCGCAACCGGACGGCATGGCAACTGTGTTGTTGGGGGCGCGGTCAAGGCCGCAAATCGGTGCCCCACTTCGCGAGCGAGCGGGTCCGTCAAGAGCGGCTTCGCCGCCGCTTCGCGGTTTGCACTCTTGACCGCCCGCCCGCTCGCGAAGGGGGGCACCGATGCGATCAAGGCCGGATTGCCGCCGCGGCCGGCGTCAGTTCCGGGGAGCCAGTGCGGCAGCGGCTTCGGGTTCGGGTGAGGCATTGAAGCGGACCTGGTCGCGCAGCATGGCGTTGAGGACGGTGAGCAGCTTTCGGGCCACTGCGACGATGGCGAGCTTTCTGCAACCGGAGCGGGCGAGGATCCGCTGATAGAAGGCGGCAAAGCGCGGGCATCTGGCCTTCGCACTGAGGCTGGCCATGTAGAGCGCGCGGCGAACGCGCCCCCTGCCGCCGGCGATCGCACGGCGGCCGTTTCGCTTGCCGCTGTCGTTGTTGAACGGTGCAAGACCGACCAGGCTGGCGATGGTCTTTGGCGTGCGGTGGCCAAGTTCCGGCAGGTGGGCAATCAGGGCTGTCGCAGTGATCAGGCTGATGCCGGGTGCCGAGACCAGGATCTCGTAATCCCTGGCAGTGCCGCTGTCGGCGTTCCTCACCGCCTGGGCGATCACCTTCTCGAGCGCATCGATGCGGGCCGAAAGCTCATCGATCACGCCCTTTATGTCGGCGATGATGTCGTCTTCGAAAGCTTCGCCGAGATGCCGCTTCTCGCGGGCGCGGGTCTCGACGAGCTGGTCGCGGCGGCGCGACAGCGCGGCGACCCGCTCGCGCTCCCGGCTGGGCAGCGGATCCGGCTGCGGTCGATAGCGCTCGCCATAGCGTGACAGCATGCGGGCATCGATCCCGTCGGACTTGGCTCGCTGCCCCTCGGCCTGGGCGAAGCGGCGCATCTGCATCGGATTGCGGCGCGCAAAGCCGATGCCGGCCCCGGCCAGGGCATGCCGCAGCAGGCGATCATGGTGACCGGTCGCCTCCATCACGACGAAGTCGCAGCTGCCGTCCAGACCAGCCACGAAGCTGCCGATCTCCTTCGGCATATTGCGGATCTGACGGAAGCCTCCGCGCTGCGGATCGAAAAAGTCCAACTTGTCTTTCGACACGTCGCAACCGATGTAGTTCTGGGGTATCATGACCATTGCCCTCTTCCTGTGGTGCGAGGTCTGTTGCGCAGCCTCGTGCAACTGTTCAGGTTGATGGTACTTCTAAAGGGAAAGGGAACCGTGCCATGCCACGGCCTGCCTAGTGGGGCGACCTGATCCGAGGACGGCTTCCCTTTCCCACCACCCTTCTACCACATCCCCCAACACACAGGATCCGCGGCTCTCCGCTTCGCTCCGGCCGTGGATGACGAAAACGCGTGTGGCAGCGTCGCGCATTGCGATCGCGTCGGGCGGCCTGATCTTCCACCCGCTCAGCCGCCCGCCGAGACCTTCGCGATTCTGTTATTTCGCGGTAGGGACGCCCATTGCTGAGCGCCCCCCGCACAGATCCGGACAAGCCCAATTAAGGCATCCGGCTCTTACCTCGGGTGATTGACGGCGAAGCGTGCATCGGGCCATGGATGACGGATTCTGGGCTTGGGGAGGTAGTCGGCGGCTATCTTCGCAATGCGCTCCCACGTGCAACCGTCCCTCTGGCTGCGGCGCCGGAGCGTCCGTTGCCAATGACCCGTCACATAGTGCAGGAACACATGCAATGCCCGATGGTTGGTGGGCACTGCGAAGTACTCGTAATGCCCCGTCACGACCTGCTTCAGCCATTTCCCCTGCTCGGGGATCGGCCAATGCATGCGCCGCCGTAGCTTCACCCTGATGTCCTTGAGCTTCGTTCTCACGCGGTCACGTCGGGTCTTCCGTTGAAGCTGGAAGCGCCCCTTTCGCGATCTACCGCAGATGAACGTGAACCCCAGGAATGCGAAGGTCTCCGGTTTTCCGAGCCCACGCTGCTTACGGTCGACCGCCGCATGGCGGCCGAACTCGATCAGGCGGGTCTTGTCCGGATGCAGCGACAGCATGAACTCCTCAAGCCTCGCGCGCATCGCATCGAGGAAACGACGGGCGTCGCCCTCGTGCTCGAAACCGACGATGACATCATCGGCATAGCGCACGATGATCATGTCGCCGGCAGCTTCACGCCGTCTCCAGCGCTCCGCCCACAGGTCGAGGACGTAGTGCAGGTAGATATTGCCAAGCAGCGGCGAAATCACCGAGCCCTGACCCGTTCCCCTGTCATCTACAGTCACGATCCCGTCTTCGAGGATGCCCGCCTTCAGCCATTTCCGGATCAGGCGGATGATGCGCTTGTCGCCGACCCTGTGTTCTACGAAGCGAACCAGCCATTCCTGGCTGACCGCCCCGAAGAAGTTCTGGATGTCGGCATCAACAATCCAGTTCACCTTCCGCGTGTTGATCGCAACGCACAGTGCGTCCAATGCATCGTGCGGCCCTCTTCCGGGCCGAAACCCGTAGGAGAAACCGCAGAAGTCGCCTTCATGGATGGCATTGAGCACCATGACGGTTGCCCCTTGGACGATCTTGTCCTCCAGGGCTGCAATCGCCAGCGGCCGCTGCTTTCCGTCCGCCTTCGGTATGAACGTCCGGCGTGACGGTTGCGGGCGGTACGCTCCCTTGTGAACCCGTGAGTGCAGGTCCCTGAGCCGAAGCTCCAGGTCTGCCTCGTAGTCCTGCCACGTCATGCCATCCACCCCGGGAGCGGCCTTGCGCCTGAGCGCGTAAAAGGCCGTCCGAAGCGTGTCGACATTGATGTGGTGGAAGAGCGCGGTGAACCTTTCCTTCTTCCTCTGCCTTGCGGCTTGCCGTACGCGGTCCAGCGACTGGGACATGCGAGCCCGGCCCTGTGTCCGGTGCATGTGTTGCTGTTTCGCGTTCCCCTTGGTCCCCGGCCTTGGCTCCACCAACTCCGCCGCCGGTTGCCCGGCCTTGTTCGTCGGCTTCACGGCTACTATGCCGGTGTCAGACTTCTCTGGATCGTGCATCAACGGCTACGGCTCCTCGCCTTCCCGTTGCGGACCATCCACCCCGTAGTCTTTGAGATGAATGGCCGATCCAGAGATCTCCCGGTTCCCGTACAAGGAGCTTGTGCACATGCCAGGGTCTGCGACCACGCCGGGTCGGGCCGGGCCTCGCGATCTCGCGCCCGCCCGTGTTGCCTTCCGCAGAGGCTACGGCGTCGGCACCCGGGATAATCCTTCTTTCGCGGCTCAATGGCTGGCCTATGCATCCCCCTGCCGACGCTTCGATCATCCCCTCGCGGGAATGATCGCACGGCTCGGGGCCAGTGTGGTTCGCTACTCCTTCACCGTAGAGGACTTCCACCTCCTACTCCTTGCCGGTCTCCCGGCGCAC
>DASUPM010000419.1:0-7707 GCA_036281095.1 Pseudorhizobium sp. | reverse complement strand
AGCCGAGGAGATCGCCGACCGGGTCGGCGTCATCAACGGCGGCGAACTTCTGCTCGTGGAGGAAAAGACGGCCTTGATGAGGAAGCTCGGCCGCAAGGAGCTGCGGCTGGAACTCGTCGAGCCGCTCGGGGCACTGCCGTCAGGTCTCGACACCTACCACCTCGCGCTGGCCGAGGGTGGCGGAGCCCTGATCTACGAATACCAGGGCGAGGCGGAGCAGGGGCGTATCGCCGCGTTGCTCGGAGCCCTTACCGCGCAGGGGATCGATTTCCGCGACCTCTCGACGCGGCAGAGCTCGCTCGAGGACATCTTCGTCGAACTGGTGGGACAGAGAGCATGAATTTCGAAGCCGTCAAATCCATCTACCTGTTCGAGATGGCGCGGATGCGCCGCACGCTGCTGCAAAGCGTCGTGTCGCCGGTGCTCACCACCTCGCTCTATTTCATCGTCTTCGGCACGGCCATCGGCTCGCGGATCCAGGAAATCGAGGGCGTCTCCTACGGCGCTTTCATCACTCCCGGGCTGATCATGCTGACGCTGCTGACGCAATGCATCGCCAACGGCTCGATCGGTATCTACTTCCCGAAGTTCACCGGCACGATCTATGAGATCCTTTCGTCGCCGATCGCGATGACGGAAATCCTGCTCGGTTACGTCGGAGCGGCAGCGAGCAAGGGGCTCATCATCGGCCTCATCATCCTTGCGACCGCCTCCTTCTTCGTCGACATCTCCATTGCCCATCCGGTGATGATGGTCGTCTTCCTGGTGCTGACGGCGATCACCTTCAGCCTAGCAGGCTTCATCATCGGGATCTGGGCGAAGAATTTCGAGCAACTGAACATCATGCCGATGCTGGTGGTGCCGCCGCTGACCTTCCTCGGCGGAAGCTTCTATTCCATCGACATGCTGCCGCCCTTCTGGCAGGCGGTGAGCCACTTCAATCCCGTACTGTATCTGGTGAGCGGCTTCCGCTGGTCGTTCTACGAGATCGCCGACGTCAATCCGCTGATCAGCCTCGGCATGATCGCCCTGTTCCTGGCGCTCTGCCTCTCGCTGGTCGCGTGGATCTTCCGGACCGGCTACCGGCTGCGGAACTGATCCCGCAGCCGGCGAGAGACGATCAGTTCTCCTGCAGCGCGGGCTGTCTCCCGCCTCGAGCCAGCATGACGACCGAGCCAAGCGCGCAGGCGATGCCGACGAAGGTCACCACGCCGAGCGGTCCCTCGCTATCGACAAGCAGGCCGCCTAGGACTGCGCCGGAGGAGATGGCCACCTGGAATGTCGTCAGAAGCATTGCGCCGACGCTCTCGGCTTCGTCCGAGGCTGCACGGGTAACATGGCTCTGGATGCTGACGGGCAGGATGCCGAACGCCAGGCCCCACAGGACAATCGCCACCCATGAGACGAGAGGCAAGGCGCCTGCCCAGAGCATCAACAGTGCCGACAGGGCAACCAGACCGGCCCCGAAGGCGACGGACAAGGTCGTGCTGCGGCCGGACAACGCACCTCCGACGAGGTTTCCGAAGAAGCCGGCGACGCCATAGGCGAGGAGAACCAGGGAGATCATCTCGACCTCGAACCGCGGCACCTGCTCAAGGTAGGGCCGTACATAGGTGAAGCCTGCAAAATGTCCGGCGACGACGATGAGCGTGACGAGCAGGCCGATGCGGACCCGCGGGCGGCCGAGCAGGGAGATCATCGTGGCGAGGCTGGCACTGCCGCGTGGCGGAAGCCGCGGTACCGTCCGGGCCTGTACAAGCAGGGCCAGGATGCCGACCGCGGCGGAAAGCGCGAAGGCCGCCCGCCAGCCGAGCGTGTCGCCGATCCAGGCGCCCAGCGGGGCGGCGCAGACGGTGGCGACGGAAACCCCGGTAAAGACGATCGCCATCGCCCGCGGCATCAGATGTTCCGGCACGAGGCGCATGGCGAGTGCGGCGGACATGGCCCAGAAGCCGCCGAGGCCGACGCCGAGCAGCACGCGGGCGAGGAGCAGCAGGGGGAGATTGTTCGCCAGCGCAGCCAGCGTGCTCGATATGACGAGCAGGGTGGTGAGTGCGAGCAGGACCAGGCGGCGGTCGATGTTGCGCGTTCCGATCACCACGCCCGGACCGGCGAGCGCGCCCACGACGGCCGTCGCGGTGATGGTCTGGCCGGCGGTGCCGGGCGTGATGCCGAGATCCTCGGAGATCGGGGTCAGGAGGCTGACCGGAAGAAACTCGGCGGTGACGAGCCCGAACACGCCAAGCGACAGGGAGACGACGGCGGCCCAGGCGGCGTCTCGACGGGCGCTGCCTGAGGCAGCTGAGGGATCAAGAGTGCAGTCGGTCATGATCTTTTCCTGCGTTGTTGAGGCCGCCAGAGTTATGGATGACGCGCTGTTGTTTCTATGCTAGAAAATCCGACATGCTTGACCATTCGTCCAAAACGCCGATGGCTCCGTCTCGCGATCCACTGAGCGCCCTGCTTCGCGGCCTGCGCCTCGACGGTGTCGAATACGGCCGCTGCCGTCTCTGTGAGCCCTGGGCGACGGCCTTTCCGGCGCAGGAGGAGGCACGCTTTCATTTCCTTGCGTCAGGCAGCGCCCTGCTGCAGACGCCCGGCGGCGATTGGCTGCCGCTGTCGGCCGGCGATGCCGTGCTGCTACCGCGGGGTGGCGCACATGTCATGGCCAGCGGCAAGGAGGTGCCCGCCGCGCCTTACGAGCGGCTGGACCGCCGGGAAGTCTGCCAGGGGATCTACGACGTGCAGTGCCCGAACGCGCCGGGGGGCACGCTGCTGCTGGTGGGCTCGATGCGGTTCAACGTCGACCGGCTTCACCCGCTGCTGCAGCTGATGCCGGATGTGATGATGACGAGCGATCTCGCGCGGAGCGAACCCGCGATCCCGCATCTCCTCGATGCCATGGGGCGCGAGGTGGAGATGGACAGGGTCGGCGCCGGCGGCATTCTGGCGCGGCTGGCCGATGTGCTGACGGCGACCCTGATCCGCACCTGGGTGGAGCATGGCTGCGGCGAGTCGACCGGTTGGCTTGCCGCTGTGCGGAACCCTGAGATCGGCCGGGTGCTGGCGGCGATCCACCTGCAGCCGGAGCGCGATTGGACCGTGGCGGATCTCGCCAAGGTAATGGGAGCGTCCCGGTCGGGATTTGCCGAGCGCTTCTCGCGGGTGGTGGGCGAGACGCCGGCGCGCTACGTGGCTCGTGTGCGCATGCATCAGGCGCGCCAATGGCTGAGCCAGGGAATGCGGGTGTCGGTCGCAGCGCAGCGGCTCGGCTATGATGCCGAGGCCTCGTTCAGTCGGGCCTTCAAGCGGATCATCGGCGCGCCGCCCAGCGCCTATCGTGTCCAGGCCGGCCGAGCCCGACTTCCGGCGGCATAGTCCACGCTTGCGGTGGAGCCGCTCAGTCCCGCAGGCGCAGCTCGTCCGTCTCGATCCGAAGCGAGCCGAGCGTCGACAGGAAGCTCATGCCGAGCAGGCTCTGGTCGAGCCGCCCTTCCTCGGTGACCAGGGCCCGGACATTGCGGCGGACGATGGGGCCGATGGCCATCTCCTGCAGCCGAACCGGGGCGGCGGTGGCGCGGCCGTTCGCCGTCTGGACGGTAATGGTATAGGCGAGCTGCCGTGGGTCGAGCCCGATGCGGCTCGCATCCTCGTAGGAGAGGACGACAGTGCTCGCGCCGGTATCCACCAGCATGGAGACGCGCTCCCCGTCGATCGAAACCGGCGTCTCGAAGTGGCCGCCCATTCCCCGATGAACGACGACTTCGGTGGTGCCGTTTCTGGTGCTGACCTCCACCGCGCTTCCGGGCAGCAGACCCGCCGACAGCCTCGCGCCGAAAACCTGCAGGTCGTAGCGATAGAGATAAGCCGCCACGAGCGCCATGATGATGACCAGCCAGATGGCGAGGTTGCGAAGTATCTGTCCGAGGTCGCCGCGCCGGCCGGCAAGAATACCGACGGACAAAAGGCCGGCGATCGGCAGCAGGTAGACGATCTGGCCGAAATCCTCGTTGGCGATGCCGAAGGTCTGGCCGCTGTCATGGTTGATGACGAGAAGGACGAGGCCCGCGCCCAGACCGAGCAGGAGGAGGGTCAGCCCGTTCATCGGGCTGCCCGCTCCCGCGCCAGCCGTTGACGCCTGGTTTCCCGGCGCGGCTTGCGCTCGATCGTTTCGAGCCGGGCGGGCAGGGCCTCCATCAGCGCCTGGCGCTCTCCATCGGTGAAATCCATCCAGCCGCCGATTTCGCCGCGGGTGCGTCCGCATCCGAAGCAGTAGCCGGTGTTGTCGTCGATGGAGCAGACGAGGATGCAGGGCGAGATCATGTTGGACATATCGGCGGTTCAGACAGCGAGCGCAAGAGCGGTGAGGAAGACGATTTCGCCGGCCTGCTGCGCCGCCCCGATCGTATCGCCGGTATGGCCGCCGATCCTGCCTTCCGCATAGCGGGTGAAGCCGTGGACGCAGGCAAGAGCAAGCCCGAGCGCGAGGAGCGACGGGATGAGGCCTGCGCAGGCCGGGAGGAGGATGAGGGCGATCAGGAGGGCGCTTGCAAGTGCAAACTTGCGTGCGGTGCCTTCCGGCCGGCCGGCACCGGATGCGACGCCGCCGGGACGGGCAGGGGAGGTCGCGTGCCAATGCATGACCATAAGTGCGCGGCTGCAGGCCGCCGCCGACAGGAGCGCCAGCGCCGGCAGCGCTGCGGACCCTTGAGCAAGCGATGCCAGCGCGGCGGCGCGCAATCCGAACGACAGGACGAGGGCAATCACCCCGTAGCTGCCGGTGCGGCTGTCCTTCATGATCGAGAGGGCGTGCTCCCTGTCGCGTCCGCCCCCGAAGCCGTCGGCGGTGTCCGCCAGCCCGTCCTCGTGCAGGGCGCCCGTGAGGACCGTGTTGATCGAAAGTGCGATCAGTGCAGCAAGAGAGGGGGCGGCCTCCCATTCGAGGAGCAGCCACAGAGCGAGCGCCGCGGGCGCGGAGAGCACGAGTCCGGCCATGGGGAACGCTCGAACGGCGCGGCTGACGGAGCCGTCGTGATCCTGGAAGAAGCGGGCGGGCACCGGCAGGCGGCCGAGAAAGCCCAGGGAGCGGGCGAGGTCCGCGACGAATTCCGTGAGGTTTGGCAGTTGTCCCTCCCTGCGGGCACGACTAAGAGAGCAGCAGAAAATCTTGATTTGCCGGTAAAGACAAGCGCCGGCGACCGATAAGAGAGAAGATGCCCATGAGCGTGAGCGGCCTGCCTTTCGACGACTTCCGGACCCTGCTGCAGAACCTGCCGGGTCCCGATTCTCGCGCACTGGTCGCTGCGCGCGAGCGCGACGCGCAATTGACCAAGCCGCCGGGTTCGCTCGGCCGGCTCGAGGAGATCGCCATGTGGCTTGCCGCCTGGACCGGACGTCCCCCCGCGGTGACACGGCCGCTGGTCGCGATCTTCGCCGGCAATCACGGCGTGATCCGGCACGGCATCACCCCGTTCCCGTCCTCCGTCACCCAGCAGATGGTCGAGAATTTCGCGGCCGGAGGCGCGGCGATCAACCAGATCTGCGTCACCTACGACCTCGGCCTGAAGATTTTCGACCTGGCGCTGGACTACCCGACCGGCGACATCACCTGCGAGCCGGCACTTTCCGAGCGCGACTGCGCGGCCACCATGGCCTTCGGCATGGAGGCGATCGCCGACGGGACGGATCTCCTGTGCATCGGCGAGATGGGGATCGGCAACACGACGATCGCAGCCGCGATCAACCTGGCGCTCTATGGCGGAGAGGCGGAAGACTGGGTCGGCCCCGGCACGGGCTCTCACGGCGAACTGCTGGAGCGCAAGATCGACGCGGTAAAGACGGCGGTCGAATTCCACCGGGATCACCTGAAGGACCCGCTGGAGATCCTGCGCCGGCTCGGCGGGCGTGAAGTCGCGGCGATGGCAGGCGCGATCCTTGCCGCGCGGGTGGAGAAGATCCCGGTGTTGATCGACGGTTATGTGGCGACGGCCGCAGCGTCCATTCTGAAGGCCGCCAATCCCTCTGCGCTGGATCACTGCCTGATCGGCCATGTCTCGGCCGAGCCCGGCCACCTGAAGGCGATCGAGATGCTCGGCAAGACACCGCTCCTGGCGCTCGGCATGCGGCTTGGCGAGGGTACCGGGGCTGCTCTTGCGGCCGGAATCGTCAAGGCTGCTGCGGCCTGCCATTCCGGCATGGCCACCTTCGAGCAGGCCGGCGTGAATTCGGGGGCATAGGACATGGAGAAGGCGCCGCAGGAGAGCAGGATCGAGAAGGCCAGCGGCCCGCGGCGTCTGCTTGCCGCTACCCAATATTCGCTGCAGGGGCTGGTGAGGCTGTGGCGGGAGGAGGCTTTCCGCACGGAAGTCGTCGCTTTCCTGCTCGGCCTTGCGCTGTTGGTCCTGATCGGCGCCGACGGGATCGACTACCTGATCTTCATGATCCTCATGCTGCTTCTTTTTTCGGTGGAGGCGCTGAATACGGCGATCGAGGAACTGGTGGACCGGATCTCGCCGGAAATCTCCACCGTCGGGCGCCATGCGAAAGACCTCGGCTCCTTCGCCGTCTTCTGCCTGCTCTGCGCCAACGGCCTGTTCGTTCTCTGGTGCCTGTTCAAACACCTCATCATCTAATCCGCGACGCGCGATAAACGTGCAGCTTGACGAACCGTCCTCTTTTGGTTGTAGTATTCTGCGAGTGCAACCAAGGGATGGCGCTATGCTTCGCACACTGATCAGGCGGTGGATCACCGATCGCGAAACCCGGCAGAGAGATCAGTACGCCGCACTCCTCGCGTTGGTGGGGGTTGTCGGGGCCGCTCTCACGCTGGTTTTCCTGATCCTTTCGCAGTTCGCCGGGGTGCCGGGCGCCATCGGTCTCGGGGGCGTCATCCTCTGTTCCTCGGCGGCCGCCGGTGCGGCGCTCGGCTTCCTTTTCTCGGTGCCGCGTGTCCTGTCGGTGGGAGACGCCGGAAAGGCACCTCCCGAGGTGGCGAAGGGCACGCCTGCAATCCGTCTCCTGGGCTCGAACACCAACCTCGAAAGGATTTCCGAATGGCTGACGACGATGATCGTCGGCGTAGGCCTCAGCCAGATCACCTCGATTTCGGCGCATATGCGATCCTTTGCGCAGTTCCTCGAAACTCATAGTACGAAGGCCCTTGCGGCCGCCGGCCCGTTCATCCTGATCGTGGGCGTGGTGGGAGGATTCGTCTTCCTGTATCTCTACACCCGCCTCTACCTGTCGCCGCTGTTTCTTTATGTCGAGAAGCTGATCAGCAAGATCGGCGACGAGGAGGTGCCGGATCAGGAGGAGCGGATCCGTGCCATTGCGAAGGAACTGGCCGGTAAGGACGGCGGTTCGGTCATGCATTACATCGCCAACGTGGAGACGATATCGCTGGATCAGACGATGCATGTCCTGACGGCGCTGCTGTACGAAGACGGCGGTTATCGAACCGTGATCGACATCGGAGAGGATCTCGATGACACGGTTGCCGCGCAGATGGCGCGGTTCTGGTATATCATGGCGGCCGCCCAGGGGCAGCGGCACCATCATTTACTTGAGGTGGCTGCCTCTGACGCGGAGCGGGCCCAGGCGTACAAGGCCGTCCTCGACGCAAGCCGGAAGGCGGTGTCGCTCGACGCGAGCTACAAGCGTCGGCTGGCCGATCTCAGCAAGCCGGAAGCGAAGGACAACGATCTTCAG
>DASUPM010000418.1:0-3043 GCA_036281095.1 Pseudorhizobium sp. | reverse complement strand
TAATCGAGTGTCGTCTCCTTGGAATTCCTGCGCGACAGGATCTCCACCAAGCCGCCAGCCTTGGCAAAGGATCGGCGGCCGTAATAGACGCCGAGATCTTCGCGGTGGCGGGTCATCGCGACATAGGTTAGGTGACGATCGAGCGAGAGCGACGCCAACACCTTGACCTGGTCGACGGTCACACCCTGGCTCTTGTGCACCGTGGTGGCGTAACCGTAATCGACATTGTTGTAGAAGCGCTGCTCGACTGTAACCTGGCGCAGATCCTCACCGTCGCCGATCGCAACGACGACGCGCCCGGGCGCTGCTTCCACCACCTTCCCCAGCATGCCGTTCTTGACGCCGATCGAGCCCTCGTTCTTCAGGAAGACGATCTGGTCGCCGGCTGCGAAGTAGCGGTTTCCGTCGGCAGTTTTGAAGGCGGAACCTTGATCGATCGCCCCGCGCTCGATCAGCTTGGCACGCGCTAGCTCATTCAACATGCGGACGTCGCGGCGCAGGTGAGCGAGGATCAAAGTCGACTTGGTAGGATCAAAACCTCGGTTCCAGTCGGCGATGAGTTTGGTGACGGCATCGGCCTTCAGCTCGCAGCCGACCATCTTGCCATTGGACTGATAGGCTGCGACCGCTTTGCCGACATTGCCGCGCGCCAGATCGAGCGATGCGTCGCGCATCCATTGCTCACGCTGGCGATAGATGGTTTCGAGTTCCGCATAGCCGATACGATCGGCGATGGCGCGGAAGGCCGCACCCGCTTCGATCGGCTGCAACTGCTCGGGATCGCCGACGAGCACGAGCTTGGCGCCAGCCCTGGTCACCGCTTCGACAAATGTCGCCATCTGCCGTGACGACACCATGCCGGCCTCGTCCAGAACGAAAACCGTCTTGTCGTCGAGTTGCCCGCGCCCCTGGTTCCAGCGGAGCTCCCAGGACGACAGCGTGCGCGAGACGATGCCCGCTTCCTTCTCCAGACCTTCCGCCGCTTTACCGGCAAGTGCGCCGCCGACGACACGGTAGCCGGCGGCTTCCCATGTCTCACGCGCCGCCTTCATCATCGTGGTCTTGCCTGCGCCGGCGCGGCCGATCACGGCGGCAATCCGCTCGCCACCGGCGACATGTTCGATGGCGGCCTTCTGCTCATCCGACAGCCGTTCGTGGCGCGCGAACGTCGCCTTGAGCAGGGGCTGCCGGACACCGTGCGACGAGCGCTGCGAGAGCCAGATCGCTCGGTTGGCCATCTCGGTTTCGAGCCGGATCAGCTCGCGTGTCGTGTACTTTGCCGGCGCCCGCACCCCGGTCAGGAAATCCAGCCGCTCACAATCAAGCCGAAGTGCTTCGGGGCTTTGAAGGATGCGCGCCATCAAGCTACGGAAGAGGCCTACATCATCGATATAGCGATGCAGGATCTTCGCGACATCGCGCTCCTCAAAGACACTCTTTTCCCGCGTGATCAGGTCGAGCACGATTTCCGGACTGCGCTGGATCCTGCGGGCGTTCTCCGCCCGCCGCTCCTCCTGCAGCTCCAAACGTTCGAGCGCAGCTCTTTCCTCCGCCGCCTCCGCCTTCCTCTCGATCGCCTTCGTGCCGACGCCGAAATGGATGGTCGGGGTCAGCTCGATGCCCTGCTTTTCGAAGGATCGGCCATCGATCTTGATGTCGAGGCCGGCGAGTGCCAGATGTCGGTTCTGGCAGACGAACCAACCGTCGCGAAACGCGTTGAAGTCATAGAGGCCACCGGCCCAAAGCTCATAGACGATCTTGCCGCTATCGTTGCGCAACACACTGCCGTCAGGGCCGGTGACTGCCACCTTCTTCGACCCGAACCCGTCCTTGGTCAGCGGCCGCAGCGTCGTCATCAGATGGATATGCGGATTGCCCGGCGCGTCGTGGAAGACCCAGTCAGCCACCATGCCCTTAGTTGTGATGTGGCGCGCCACGAAATCCCGGACAAGATCGATGTTCTGCGCGGCAGATAGTTCGATCGGAAGAGCGATTGTTATGTCCTTGGCAAGCTGTGCATCCGACCGCTTCTCGAAATCCTCGACCCTGTTCCAGAAGGCTTCCGACGCACCGGAGACGGACCGATCGGCAATCAATGATTGCAGCCATTCAGGCGCGTCTGCGGGGATGACAAACTCTTCGTGCAGCAGACCCTGCTTTCGGGTGTAGTCGATCGCCCGAGCTTCCCGCTCATAGTCCATCTTGGCGCAGTGCCGATACGCCGCCGACAGCACAGCGCTGCGGCCTGAGCCGCGTGCAACGATGCTGACTGAGAAATGCGGGACGGCCACTACAGATCGCGCTCCTGTGATCGAACAAAATCAACCTGTTCGGAGGAAGCGGATGGCCCCGCCGGGCGGCAAAAGCAGAGTGTCGCATCAGCGACGTATAATTGCGCCCTTCGGATCCGTCCTTGCGAACGGTCGGGATGATGCTCAAAAGCGTAGGCTCCGCCTACTCGCATTTCTGTTAGTAGATCGGCACGCCGATCTGAACGACTCTGGCTGCTGAGCCACGACATTCAGCATCAGAGGACGATCCAAAGATGAAGAAACCTTCCTCCAAGATCCGCGAAGAAATTGCCAAGCTTCAGGAACAGCTCAAGCACGCGGAGACGAGAGAGGCCGAGCGTATCGGTCGCCTCGCGCTTCGGGCAGGCCTCGGTGAGATCGAAATCGAAGAGACCGCGCTTCAGGCTGCATTCGAGGAACTGGCGAAACACTTTCGCGGGGGCAAGCCCGGCACGAGCGGAAGGAAAGGGGCAGGCGAAACCAGCTCGGACGCCGGGCAGTCCGAGGCGTTCGCGTCTGGCGCGGCTCCGGGCAGCGCTAGCGAGGCTTGAGCGGATGAGCAGAAATGCAACGTCCGACGCCCGGAAGAAGGACACGCGCGACAAGATCGAGCTCGGCGGCCTGATCGTCAAAGCCGGCCTCCGCTTCGAGAAGCGGGCGCTTTTGCTCGGCGCACTGATAGATTTGCAGCACCGGCTGAAGTCCGACGACAGCGAGCGGACACGGTTGACGGCGATCGGGACGAAGGCGTT
>DASUPM010000417.1:0-9246 GCA_036281095.1 Pseudorhizobium sp. | reverse complement strand
GCTTCGCGGCTGGTGCCCGAACTTCGTTCTCGCCTGCGGCAACAGCTTCGCCATTGCGCTGATGGAGCGGATGCTGGGCGCCCTGCCGGAGACCATCGAGCAGCCCTTCGACCGTCCGCTGTCCGACATCGAGCTTGATCTTGCCCAGATGGTGCTCGGCCGTATGGGTTTCGTGCTGCAATCCGGCGTCAATGCGCCCGGCGGCTACGAGGCGACGCTCGAGCGGGCGCACAATGCGGAGGACCGCGCAGCACCGGATGACACCACGCCTGCCGAGTTCGGCGTCGCCATCCGCATGAGCGTGGAAATCGGCAAGGTTACCTCCGAATTCGCGCTCGTTCTGCCTCAGAAGGCGTTCCTCAAGACAAAAGTTTCCGTTCCCAAGGCCAAGGGACAGGCCTCCAAGAGCAAGGAGGATTGGCAGGAACGGATCGCCGAGCAGGTTCGTCGCTCTCACGTGACGCTTGAAGCGCATATTCGTCTGCAGACGCTGACGCTGGGGACGATCTCGCGCCTCGCAGTCGGCGACGTCATTGCCTTCCATGATCGGAAGGATGTCACCGTCCAGGTCAGTGCAAACGGCAAGGACATGTACGCATGCGAACTGGGGCGTTCGGGAGAGCGCTACACGGTCCGCGTCAAGGACAATATCAGCACGGAAGACGAAATCCTCGACCACCTGATGGGTTAGATGGCGATCCGACGGAAGTAGCGCCACCCTTTCGCAGGGCAGGTTGACACAAGTTTCAACGGGAATAATCAACGCATGGCTACGAAGAAGACACCTGTGAAGGAAGATGATGCCCTGATGCCCGGCCTCGGTGACGGCGAGCTGGATCAGGCTATCGGCGATCTCCGCGGCGTGCTGCAGGCAGACGTCGACGGCGGAGTGCCGGGTTTCGACGCCGACTTCGGCGCTACCGGCGGCGATCTCGCCGCCTCGGGCAGCAGCGAATTCGGCGGCGACTTCGGTTCGGACGCCGGCGGCTTCGGCATGTCCGACTTCGGGGGAAGCGACCTCGGTTCCGCCGATCTGGGCGGTAGCGATTTCGGCGGGCCCGACCTGGGCGACGCGTCCTTCGGCTCCGTGCAGGAGCCCGGCAGCGCGCTGACCGCCAACATGGATCTCATCATGGACATCCCGATCGACGTCGAGATCGTCCTGGGATCGAGCCGGATGCAGGTATCCGGCCTGATGAACCTCGAGGAAGGTGCGACGATCGCGCTCGACAAGAAGATCGGCGAGCCGGTCGAGATCATGGTGAACGGGCGCCGCATCGGCAAGGGCGAGATCACCGTCCTGGAGAATGACGACACGCGATTTGGCGTGAAAGTGACGGAAGTGCTGAGCACGAGACGAACCTGATCCCGGTCTGGGACAGAGAGGGAAGACCATGATGGACTTTGACGATTTCGGTACTGCCGTTACCGAAAAGCCGTTGTCCCAGGCTGAAAAGGCTGCTGCGGTGCTTCTTGCCATGGGCAAGGGCGTCGCCGGCAAGCTGCTCAAGTACTTCACGCAGGCCGAGCTGCAGACGATCATCGCGTCTGCCCAGCGGCTGCGGACGATCCCTCCGGACGAACTGCTTCTGCTCGTCAACGAATTCGAGGACCTGTTCACCGAAGGAACGGGCCTCATGGACAATGCCGCCGCGATCGAAGCAATCCTCGAAGAAGGTCTGACGCCGGAAGAGGTCGACGGCCTTCTCGGCCGCCGCACCGCATTCCAGGCCTACGAATCCTCCATCTGGGACCGCCTGCAGGATGCGGATCCGGCCTTTGTCGGAAAGTTCCTGACGCGGGAACACCCGCAGACCATCGCCTACATACTCTCGATGCTTCCTTCCGCATTCGGCGCCAAGGTGCTTCTGCAACTGCCCGACAGCCGTCGCGCCGACATCATGAACCGCACGGTCAACATGAAGGACGTCAGCCCCAAGGCCGCGCAGATCATCGAGAACCGGGTGCTGGAACTGATCAATGCGATCGAGGCGGAGCGCAACTCGGCGGGTTCCGCGAAGGTCGCCGACCTGATGAACGAACTGGAGAAGCCGCAGGTCGATACCCTGCTCACCTCTCTGGAAACGATCAGCAAGGAAGCCGTCAACAAGGTTCGCCCGAAGATCTTCCTCTTCGAGGACCTGCTGTACATGCCGCAGCGAAGCCGCGTGCTCCTGCTCAACGACATCGCAGCGGACATCCTGACCATGGCTCTGCGCGGCGCAAGCGCGGAGATGAAGGAAGGCGTGCTTTCCGCCATCAGCCCGCGTCAGCGGCGCATGATCGAATCGGATCTCGCCGTTCCGGCCGCTGCGCTCAATCCCCGCGAAATCGCCATCGCGCGCCGAGCCGTCGCACAGGAAGCGATCCGGCTCGCGAATGCCGGGCAGATCCTCCTCAAGGAACCCGAGGAAGGCAAGGACGAGCAGGCGGCCTGACCGCAACCACCTCTCGGAAGGCCGGGCTTTGCCCGGTCCTCCACCTCTTCGGCTGCCCACAGTCTTTTTGTTGACTCGATTACCGCATAGGGCGGCGCTGCTGTAGCCTTGGCTGCGGCGTTTGCCGATTCGCGCGGGGATGCAGCCTTGTCGGAAGACAAAGACAGCAAAACAGAAAATCCGACAGCCAAAAAGCTGACCGACGCTGCCGCGAAAGGTAACGTCCCCTTCTCGCGCGAACTGCCGATTTTTGCTTCCGCGCTCGGCTTTTATGTCTTTCTCGTCTTCTTCCTGCCATCCGGCGCTGCGGACTTGGCAGAAACGCTGAAGGACCTTTTTTCCCAGCCGGACCAGTGGCGGCTCGAAAACACTCCGGATGTCGTCTCGCTCGCAATCCATCTCGGCTGGGCGATCGCCGGCTTCCTCGCGCCGGTCATGCTCCTCTTCATCGTTTTCGGGCTTGGCTCATCGCTCGCCCAGAACATGCCGTCCATGGTGCTCGAGCGTATCCGTCCCCAGGCATCGCGCATCTCGCCCATGAAGGGCTTCCAGCGGATCTACAGCCTGCCTGGCCTTGTCGAGTTCGGAAAGTCCTTCTTCAAGATACTGATCGTGTCTGCGATCATGTATTTCGCCCTTCGGGGCGAGTTCTTCGCCACCATCGATGCGATGTTCTCCGATCCCCAGGTGATCCTGGTGAAGCTCGATGCAATCGTGCGGAAAATGGTCGTGGTCATCCTGCTCGCGACCGCTCTGCTCGCGGCGATCGACGTCACCTGGTCGCGCCATCACTGGTTCAGCCAGTTGAAGATGACGAAGCAGGAAGTGAAGGACGAATACAAGCAGTCGCAGGGCGACCCCGTCGTCAAGTCCCGGCAGCGTTCGCTTGCGCGCGATCGCGCACGCCGCCGCATGATGGACAGCGTCCCGCGGGCGACGCTCGTCATCGCCAACCCGACCCACTTTGCCGTTGCGCTTCGTTATGTCCGCGAAGAAAACGACGCACCGGTCGTCGTCGCCAAGGGACAGGACCTCATCGCGCTCAAGATCCGCGAGATTGCCGAGGCTCACGGCATCCCCGTTTTCGAGGATCCGCCCCTCGCCCGCTCCATGTTTGCGCAAGTCTCGGTTGATAGCGTCATTCCATCAGCCTTCTACAAGGCGGTGGCGGAACTGGTGCACCGGGTCTACGCAGCTCGGTCGCTCAAGAAACGGACACACTGAGCGTCATGAAAAAATGCGACTACTCCCTGGAACGTGAGAAGATTCTCGCTGAGGCCATCAGTCCGGTGGCCACGGAACTGAGACTGCTGGATGCCGGCGATCTGATCTCGCTGGTGCGTCTGGAATGCTATGGCAGCCTTGCCGACCTGGTATCCTCCGCCGCCGAACTCTATTTCCACCCGGGCACCGTGAACTTCGGCGCCGGCGGGGAATACACGCTCGAATGGAACGGCCAGCCGCAGGTCGTGCTCGACCTGGAGATCAAGCCGAAGGGCGTGTCCGTCTACGCACGGCTGACGCTTGCCGACCGGCAGGCGGGGATAGAGATCGACCACATCGCCTTCCAGGAGCCCTGCGAAAATCCGGAGGAGAACACGGCTTTCCTCCAGCGCAGCCTTCAGGAAGCCCGGTTTATCCACGGCGCGCAGCCGATGGCAGCGCTGAACTAGCCCAGCCCCCTCGTCTCAGTGGATATAGCCGAGGCGGATCGCCTTGGCGATCGCCTGGATCCTGTTCACCGCGTCCAGTTTCGTGGTGGCGGAGCCGAGATAGGCGTTGACCGTGTGAACGGAAAGGCCCAGGTTCTCGGCGATTTCCTCGCTGATGCGCCCATCGCTGGCGAGCTGCAGGCAGGCGACTTCCCGTTCGCTGAGCATCTCCGCCGGCACGGTCCGCCGTTCGTCCAGCGCCAGAAGATCCGTCATGATCTGGCAACTGCGCACGTGCTGCTCGATCATCAGGTCGCTCGAAAGATTCAGCGACCCGGCGGTGAAGACCACATATCCATTCCCCATCGCACCGAGGCGGACAGGGAATGCAAGCCCCGAGAACGGGACGACTTCCGAAGGCAGGCGCCTGATCAGTGGCGTGAAGTCGAAAGCCTCCACGTAGCTCATGTGCTCCGCACCGCTCCAGACGACCGGCAGCGTGGAGACCTCGATATGATCGAGCAGCGCCTCTGCATAATTGTCGAGAACGAGCCGGCCGTACTGCTCGTTGTCGGTGCCCCAGTTCTCCATCTCGCAGATCAGCTTGCGCTTGCCCGGAAGCCCGGCGGCCATGACGCGAAACACGGCAAAATTTCGCGCACGCAACTGCTTCTGCATGGCGATCAGCTTGGGAAACACGTCGGCGCGGCTCGCCGCCCGCTGCAGGCGCGCATACTGGTTCCCGGCGGCATTTTCAGCGGACTGGCTGCGCGAGTAGCCCATTTATCTGCAGATCCCCCTAGACCAGATTATTGCGGACAGCGTAGGCGATCGCTTCCGAACGAGTTTTGGTCCCGGTCTTGCGCATGACGCTGGTGATGTAGTTGTTGATGGTGTTTCTGGAAATGCCGAGGATCACGGCGATCTCGTCGCTGGTCTTGCCTTCCGCGATCCAGAACAGGCATTCCAGCTCGCGCTCCGTAAGCTCGAAATCGCGCTCGATCTTTTCTTCCGGAAGAGCCCTGAACCCCACGACATAGGTGGCCAGCAGCCCCATTTCGCGCAGTCGCTCCTGCGACAGGATGATCCCTTCAGCGAACAGGAGCAGGAGGGAATAGCGTGTGCGGCCGATGCAGACGGTCAGCGAGCAGTACTGGCGGCTGATCTCGTCCGGAACGATCACGTCGTCGGGAAGCAGCAGAAAGCTTGGCGTGAGCAGCGACAGGCACTTCTCGAGTTCGGTCGATTTGGAATAGTTGGCTGCCAGGTCGGCACCCATGCGCCTCACGAGGTCGAACGGCCAATCGGAGGAGACGATGAAGTCGAGGCCCTGCTCCTGGATGAGATCGCAACGGGCAAACAGGAGGCGGGCCGCTCCGACATAATCGGCAAGCAATCGCAACGCGGTGGGGATATTGTTGGCAGTGGCAGCGAGGGTGAGGCGGCGGATCAGTTGTTCGCGAGACAGAGCTCTCAGCGAGGGCTCCGCTTCCGACTGAGACCGTTCCTGCGCCACCTCCACACCTGCGAATTCCATGGCGTCTTATCCCTTACTCGATTTGGACAAGGATTCCAGGAACGATCGTGGTGGGGGTAAGTGACAAACCAGCCTCATTCTCCTTCGCTTCAGCAGCGTCGATTCGTAGCTATTCTAGGAACCGTTCAGCGAATTGCCATGGAGTTTGCGCATCCTCCAGTTCCAGAAATCAAGTTTTTGCCGCATCTGTGGTCGAAAAACGGCTTAACGTCCCATAATGTAAAAACAAAGGAGCCGGCGAAACCGCCGACCCCTTTACGTCACATTTCCGTGAACGATCAAGCTGCCTCGTCGACCGCCCACTTGCGCAGGATCTTGGCGGCCCGCTCTTCGCTGATCTCGACCATGCGCGTAAGGCGCTTCTCGGGTCCTTCCTTGACGCGGCGGTTGAAGCCGCCTTCGTCGTCGCCCATTCCGAGCAGGTCGTCCGTGGCATCGAAGCCGAAATCCGAGCCGAAACCTTCCATGAGCGACCCGCCGCCCGTTGCGGGCGAGAAGTCGGGAAGTTCGAGCCCGGCGCTGTCGCCGGCGATTTCGGCGGGAGCCGTCGCGCCGCCCACGGTGCGGACCAGCGGACGCACGCCCAGCCAGATCACGAGGAAGGCAACAACAACGAAGGCAAGCGAGTTGATGATACCACCGAGATTGCGGCTCAGAACATCCGTCACACCCGGGCCCGATGCCGCTTCTTCGAGAAGCTGGTTTTCCAGGAAGTTCATGGCCGTGAGCGTGACGACGTCACCTCGCTCGGCGTTGATGCCCGCGGCGGATGCGACGATCTTCTGCATTTCGGCGAGATAAGCATCGACCTTCGCCTCGTCGGCCGGCTCGCCGACCATCTGCTGGATGCGATCCTTGTTGACCACGACCGCGATGGACAGCTTTTCGATCTCGTAGCTGTTCCGCGTCGTTGCAACGGTCTTGCTGTTGATCTCGTAGTTGGTCTGCTCTTCCTTCTTGTCCGACTGGTCGGAGGATCGCGGACCTGCCGCTCCACCGGCTTCCGGTGCAGCCTGCGGCACGTTCTGCTCGACCGTCGCCGCCGAATCGTCCTGCGTCTGCTGCGAACGCTGCTCTTCCTTCGTGATCCGGACGGAACGCTCCACCCGCGACTCGGGATCGTAGATCGTCTCCTGGATCTGCTGGCTGTCGGTATTCAGATTGGCCGTAACCGTGGAGCGGAAGTTGTCCATGCCGAGGAACGGCGCAAGAGCCTTGTCGATGTTCGTCTCCAGCTCCTGCTGGACCGACTGCACGATGTTCAGCGACCGGTTGAGCTCGCTGTTGCCGTATTCGTCACCGGAGGCAAGCAACTGCCCCGTGGAATCGAGAATGGTCACGTCGTCGACATCAAGGCCGGGAACGGCCGAAGCGACGAGGTGACGAATGGACGATGCGGCCTTGCGGCCGGTTGTGGTGCTTGCCCGGATCATTACCGAGGCCGTCGGCTTCTGCTCCCCTCGCCGAAAGTTGCCGACGTCGGGCATGACGATGTGAACGCGCGCCGCAGCAACGCCGTTGATCTGCTGGATGGACCGCCCGATTTCTCCCTCCAGCGCGCGGACGCGAGTCACCTCCTGCATGAAGGAGGTAAGGCCGAGCGAGCCGACATTGTCGAAAAGTTCGTAGCCGGCATTGGCACTGTTCGGCAGGCCGCGCTCGGCGAGGAGCAGGCGGGCCTTGCCCGTCATTCCGACCGGCACCTGAATGCTCGTTCCATCGGCGCCGACGGCGAAGTCGATGTTCGCTTCCGCCAACGCGATGCTGACCTGGTTGAGATCTGTCGTTTCAAGTCCGACGTAGAGTGTCTCGAAGGCCGGCTTGTTCACATAGAGCGCGGCGGCGAGGATAATCGCCATGGACACGAGTCCGGCACCTGCAAGCGCAATAAGCTTGGTCTGGCCGAGACTGGCCAGATTTTTGTACATTTGAGAAAATTGAGCCAACAGATTCATTCTGTTTCCACATTCGCAAAACCGAGATCAGGCCTTTGCCTAAGCCCACCCTATGCGGCGAAGCTTGTGCGAGCGTTTCCGGATTGCGGGCCGAGGGACTTGCGTCGGCGTGGAGGAATGAGGCGGCCCGAAGGGCTCAGAAGAAGTCGAAGTCGCCCGCAGCCTTGCTGAGCGGCTGCGAGTGCCCGTGGCGGACGCCCGTGGAAAGCGCGCGCTGCATGTCGGCAAGCTTCACCAGGCTCAGGGCGGTCGAAACGTCGACGATCCAATCATCCGGGATCGTTGCGGTGATGGTGTCGATGAATTCGGCCAGGCCTCGGGCCTTCTGCACGGCAAGATCGATGCCCTGAAGGATCTTGATGCTATCGGGATGTCCCAGGATCTCCGGGCCGCCAAGCTCCAGCAGTTGCGGCTCGACGCGCTCGATCAGGTAGGCCACGTCGTGCAGTTCCGAAACGAGCCGCATCAGGACTTCCGGCAAGGGCTGCTCGGAAAACGTGTCTGTCGAATTGACGGGGTCGGTCATGGCTTTCCTTGCGGCCTGGGTGCCGCTCCTTAAAAGAACTCGATGGAGCTTTCGACTGGTTTCGGCGGAACGACCGGGCGCTGTTCCAGGGCCACCGTCTTCTGGGTCTCTGCTCCGGTAAGCGGGTACTGCCGGGCGCGCCCGCTGATCGGCCAGTATTCCAGCTTGCGTCCGTGGTCGCCTCCCGTCGAAGACCCGACGATCGGAATGCCTTCATCCTTCAGGAATTTCGCAGCGAACGCGGCATTTTGCTCTCCGACGTTGGAGAAGCTCGCGATGGTCTTTGCTCCGCCGAAGATCTTGGCCTCCAGCCGGTCGCGCCGCGCGCCTTTCTTCAGGAGCCCGTTGATCAGCAGCTCCATCAGGTGAACGCCGTAGCGCGTGGCATCTCCTCCGGAGGCCGCCGCGCCGGCGGAACCCGGCAGAAGGAAATGGTTCATTCCGCCGACGCCGGCAACCGGATCACGCAGGCACGCGGCAACGCAGGAGCCCAGAATGGTCGACAGAACCACATCCGGATCCGTAACCACTTTGTACTCGCCCTGAATAATATGGACCCGCTTGCCTGCGGAGGCCTCGTTCATTTGAGGGCTCCGAAAACGGCCTCGATCGCCGCCTTCATCTTTTCGATGGTGAAGGGCTTAGCCAGGACGTTGTTGGCACCGAGTTGCGCCGCCTTCTGGACCAGCGCCCGGTCGCCCTGCGCAGTCAGGATGATGAAGGCCGCCTTCTTCGTCGCAGGGTTCGTCCGAACGGCCTGAAGGAGGCCGAGCCCGTCCATCTTCGGCATGTTGAAGTCCGAGATGACCAGGTGGTGCGGCTGCTCGTTCATGATCTTCATGCCCTGCTCGCCGTCGCCGGCAGCAGTGATCTGCTTGAAGCCCAGCTGGGTCAGAGCGTCGCTGAGCAGCAGGCGGCTGGTTACCTGATCGTCGACGATCAGCACTTTGATTTTTTCAGCGAGAGACATTTATTCGTTACCTTCTTTCCGGGCAGCAGTTAACTTCAGGATTTCCTCACCGATGGAGTCCAACGGCAGTTGTGCCTCCACAGCCCCAATTTCGTGCGCGACGCGCGGCATTCCATAGACCACGCAGGTCTTCTCGTTCTGCCCCAGAGTGCGCCCCCCCGCGTTGCG
>DASUPM010000416.1:0-11357 GCA_036281095.1 Pseudorhizobium sp. | reverse complement strand
GTCATCATCACCGTGCTCCTGCTCGTCGGCTCACTGAACCTTTCCGATGTAGTCGTCTCCCAGGCTGACGGCGTCGGTACCGCAGTAGGCCTGCCGAGCTCTTTCCTAGACTGGCATTGGCTTCCGCTGCTGCCGATGTTCGTCGTCTTCTTCATCTCGGCGCTCGCCGAGACCAACCGCCCGCCCTTCGACCTCGTCGAGGCGGAATCGGAACTCGTCGCCGGCTTCATGGTCGAATATGGCTCGACGCCATACATGATGTTCATGCTCGGCGAATATGCGGCCGTCTGCCTGATGTGCGCGCTGACGACGATCCTCTTCCTCGGCGGCTGGCTGCCGCCGGTCGACGTGTGGTTCCTGAACTGGGTACCGGGCATCTTTTGGTTCCTCCTCAAGGCCGTGCTGGTCTTTTTCATGTTCGCGATGGTCAAGGCCTTCGTGCCGCGCTACCGATACGACCAGCTGATGCGGCTGGGCTGGAAGGTCTTCCTTCCGATCTCGCTTGCCATGGTCATCATTACCGCATTCGTGCTTAAGCTGATGGGATGGGCCTGATCATGGTCCGTCCGACGCTGAGCCACACTGGAGAATAACGATGGCAAGTCTTACACACGCCGTCAGTTCGCTGTTCCTGAAGGAATTCGTCGGCGCCTTCTTCCTGTCGATGCGCTATTTCTTCAAGCAGAAGGCGACGATCAACTATCCGTTCGAGAAGAACCCGGTTTCCCCGCGGTTCCGCGGAGAGCATGCGCTTCGCCGCTATCCGAACGGTGAGGAGCGCTGCATCGCCTGCAAGCTGTGCGAAGCGATCTGTCCCGCCCAGGCGATCACCATCGAGGCCGGGCCGCGACGCAACGACGGTACGCGGCGTACGGTTCGCTACGACATCGACATGGTGAAGTGCATCTATTGCGGCTTCTGCCAGGAAGCCTGCCCGGTCGATGCGATCGTCGAGGGACCGAACTTCGAGTTTTCGACGGAAACCCGCGAAGAACTGTACTACGACAAGGCGCGTCTGCTGGATAACGGCGACCGCTGGGAGCGTGAGATCGCCCGCAACATGGCGCAGGACGCACCTTATCGGTGAGGCGACCGCCCGCAGTTGCGGACGGACTGACAACTTGGACAAGGCATTTGCCGGTGGCCGCTCAGCCGCCGGGACAAGCGGGAAGGTGCATGCGCGCTTTCCCGAAAAGGACGAAAAGGCACCACGATGGGTCTGCAGGCTGTTTTCTTTTATCTCTTCGCCTTCGTGGCGGTGGCGTCGGCGTTCATGGTCATCTCGGCGCGGAACCCGGTCCATTCCGTTCTCTTCCTGATCCTGGTGTTCTTTAATGCGGCGGGGCTTTTCCTGCTGACGGGGGCCGAGTTCCTCGCGATGATCCTGCTGGTCGTCTATATCGGCGCGGTTGCGGTGCTCTTCCTCTTCGTCGTCATGATGCTCGACATCGATTTTGCCGAACTCCGCGCAGGCGTGCTTCAGTATGCGCCGATCGGCATCCTCATCGGCCTGATCGTCGCCGCGGAACTGATTGTCGTCATCGGCGGCAGCGTCCTGACGCCGCAGGCCGCGGAGGCGATCACCATGCCCATTCCCAATCCTGCCGCACGCACCAACACGGCGGCACTCGGCGACGTGCTCTATACGAACTACGTCTATTTCTTCCAGATTGCCGGGCTCGTGCTTCTGGTTGCCATGATCGGCGCAATCGTGCTGACGCTGCGCCATCGCCAGCACATCAAGCGCCAGGACATTTCGCGTCAGGTTGCCCGTTCGCCCGAAACCGCTGTCGAGGTGGTCAAGGTGAAGTCGGGACAGGGGATCTGAAGGTAGGCGACGAAGGAATACGGATATGGAAATCGGTCTCTCTCACTACCTGACGGTCAGCGCCATCCTCTTCATGCTCGGCGTGTTCGGTATCTTCCTGAACCGCAAGAACGTCATCATCATCCTGATGTCGATCGAACTGATCCTTCTTTCGGTCAACCTCAACATGGTGGCCTTCTCGTCCTTCCTGAACGATATCGTCGGGCAGGTCTTTGCATTGTTCATTCTGACCGTCGCGGCTGCGGAAGCCGCCATCGGTCTTGCAATTCTCGTCGTCTTCTATCGCAACCGCGGATCGATCGCCGTCGAAGACGTCAACGTAATGAAGGGCTGATCGGGTCATGATCTACAAGGCAATCGTCTTCCTTCCCCTGATCGGCTTCCTTGTCGCCGGATTGTTCGGCCGTTCGATCGGCGCGAAGGCATCGGAATATGTGACCAGCGGCCTGATGGTCGTGGCAGCGGTCCTGTCCTGGATCGTCTTCTTCAACGTCGCGCTGGCCCACGGCGAGGCGGGAGAGGTGATCAAGATCGACGTGCTGCGCTGGATCCAGTCCGGTGGCATCGACATCGAGTGGGCGTTCCGGGTGGATACGCTGACGGCCGTGATGTTCGTGGTCGTGAACACGGTCTCGACGCTCGTGCACATCTATTCGATCGGCTACATGCACCACGATCCGCACCGGCCGCGGTTCTTCGCCTACCTGTCGCTCTTCACCTTCGCGATGCTGATGCTGGTGACTGCCGACAACCTGGCGCAGATGTTCTTCGGCTGGGAAGGCGTCGGCCTTGCGTCCTACCTGCTGATCGGTTTCTGGTACAAGAAGCCGTCGGCTTCCGCTGCTGCGATGAAGGCCTTCATCGTCAACCGCGTCGGCGACTTCGGCTTCCTTCTCGGTATTGCCGGCATCTTCATGCTCTTCGGCTCGATCAACTTCGAGACCATCTTCGCGGCCGCTGCAAGCTATCTCCCGGCCGAAGGCGCCGCCGAGAGCGGCGAGGTCATCGCCAGCATCTTCGGCATGGACGTCACCCGTTACGGCGCCCTAACAATCGTCTGCCTGCTCCTGTTCATGGGGGCGATGGGCAAGTCGGCGCAGTTCCTGCTGCACACCTGGCTGCCGGACGCCATGGAAGGCCCGACGCCGGTATCGGCGCTGATCCACGCCGCGACCATGGTCACGGCCGGCGTCTTCCTCGTCGCGCGCATGTCGCCGATCTTCGAACTGTCGCCGGATGCGCTGCTCTTCGTCACGATCATCGGGGCGATCACCGCCTTCTTCGCCGCCACCGTCGGTCTGGTGCAGAACGACATCAAGCGCGTCATCGCCTATTCCACCTGCTCGCAGCTCGGCTACATGTTCGTGGCACTCGGAGTAGGAGCCTACGGCGCTGCGATCTTCCACCTGTTCACCCACGCCTTCTTCAAGGCGCTGCTCTTCCTCGGCGCCGGCTCCGTGATCCACGCGGTCGATGGTGAGCAGGACATGCGCTACATGGGCGGCCTGCGGAAGCACATTCCGGTGACGTTCTGGATGATGACGATTGGCACGCTCGCGCTGACCGGCGTCGGCATCCCGGGCACGATGTTCGGCTTCGCCGGCTTCTTCTCCAAGGACGTGATCATCGAGTCCGCCTTCGCGTCGCATTCGGCAGCGGCCGGCTTCGCCTTCACGCTCCTCGTGATCGCCGCGCTCTTCACGAGCTTCTATTCGTGGCGGCTTGCCTTCCTGACCTTCTTCGGCAAGCCGCGCGCTTCGGCCGACGTGATGCACCACGTCCATGAATCGCCGCAGGTCATGCTGGTGCCGCTCTACATCCTCGGCGCCGGTGCGATCGCTGCCGGCTTCCTGTTCGAAGGCTATTTCTTCGGCCACCACTACGGCGAATTCTGGAAGGGCGCGCTGTTCACCCTGCCGGAGAACGAGATCCTCGAAGAGTTCCACCACGTCCCGCTCTGGGTGAAGTGGAGCCCCTTCATAGCGATGGCGCTCGGTTTCGTGACGGCCTGGTACATGTATATCAAGTCGCCGGCGACGCCGAAGCGGCTGGCCGAACAACAGAGCGTTCTCTACAACTTCCTGCTCAACAAGTGGTACTTCGACGAGATCTACGACGTCCTGTTCGTGCGCTCTGCGAAGGCCCTCGGCCGCTTCCTGTGGAAGAAGGGTGACATCGGCGTCATCGACGCCTATGGACCAAACGGCGTTGCTGCCCGTGTCGTCGACGTGACCCGCAACGTCGTGCGCCTGCAGTCCGGCTACCTCTATCACTATGCGTTCGCGATGCTGATCGGCGTCGCCGCCCTCGTCACCTGGATGATGCTCGGGAGCTCAATGTAATGACCGACTGGCCAATTCTCTCGACGGTCACCTTCCTGCCGCTGGTCGGTGTCCTGCTTCTTCTGCTGACGCGGGAGGACAGCGCATACGGACGTCGCAACATCCTGAACGTGTCGCTCCTGACGACGGTCTTCACCTTCGTCGTGTCGCTGTTCATCTGGATCGGTTTCGACAACGCCAATCCCGGCTTCCAGATGGTCGAGAAGCATGCCTGGCTCGGCACCGGCATCTCCTACCATCTCGGCGTGGACGGCATCTCGATGCTATTCGTCATCCTGACGACCTTCCTGATGCCCTTCTGCGTGCTTGCGAGTTGGCAGTCGGTCGAGAAGCGCATCAAGGAATACATGATCGCCTTCCTGCTTCTGGAAGTGGTCATGGTCGGCGTCTTCGTGTCGCTCGACATCGTTCTCTTCTACGTCTTCTTCGAAGCGACGCTCATTCCGATGTTCGTCATCATCGGGGTCTGGGGCGGCAAGGACCGCGTCTACGCGAGCTATAAGTTCTTCCTCTACACGTTGACCGGCTCGGTGCTGATGATGCTCGCCATCATGGCCATGTACTGGCAGGCGGGCACGACGGACATCACCGAACTCCTGAAATACAACTTCCCCGGCGGCCTTCAAACCTGGCTCTGGCTCGCTGCCTTCGCCGCTTTTTCGGTGAAGATGCCGATGTGGCCGGTCCATACCTGGCTTCCCGATGCGCACGTGCAGGCGCCGACGGCAGGCTCGGTGATCCTGGCAGGCGTGATGCTGAAGCTCGGCGGCTACGGTTTCATCCGCATCTCGCTTGCCATGTTCCCATTGGCTTCCGACTATTTCGCACCCTTCGTCTTCACCCTGTCGGTTCTTGCGATCGTCTACACGTCGCTCGTGGCGATGATGCAGGACGACATGAAGAAGCTGATCGCCTATTCCTCGGTGGCGCACATGGGCTATGTGACAATGGGCATCTTCGCAGGCAACATGCAGGGCGTTCAGGGCGCGATCTTCCAGATGCTGTCGCACGGCATCGTCTCCGGGGCGCTGTTCCTCTGCGTCGGCGTGATCTACGACCGGCTCCATACCCGCGAGATCGCGGCCTATGGCGGCCTCGTCAACAACATGCCGAAGTACGCCGTCGCCTTCATGATCTTCACCATGGCGAACGTAGGCCTGCCCGGGACGTCCGGCTTCGTCGGCGAATTCCTGACGATCATCGGGGTCTTCCAGGTCAACACCTGGGTTGCGCTGTTTGCAGCCACCGGCGTGATCCTGTCGGCGTCCTACGCGCTGTGGCTTTACCGCCGGATCATCTTCGGGGCCCTGGAGAAGGAAAGCCTGAAGGGGCTGCTCGATCTTTCGGGACGTGAGAAGCTGATCCTCTATCCGCTGATCGCGCTGACCATCTTCTACGGGGTCTATCCGGCTCCGATCTTCGATGCGACGGCGGCTTCGGTAGACCTGCTGGTGAACAACTACGCGGCCGCCCTTGAGAGAGCGCAAGACCTTGCACTGACGGTGCACTGAGACGGGACACGATAGGACATGACCTCTGAACTACTTCTCGCAAGCCTGCAGCTTTCCATGCCGGAGATCATTCTGGCAGCCGGCGCGCTTGCTCTCCTGATGGTCGGCGTGTTCTCCGGCGACAGGTCGGCCCCGACCGTAACCGGTCTTGCCGTGGCTCTGCTCATCGCCTCCGGCCTGTGGCTTGTGCTTGTGCCGGGTGAGGGCGAAGCCTTCGGCGGCGCCTTCGTGCTCGACACGTTCGCGCGCTTCATGAAGGTGGTCGCCCTGATCGGCTCGGTCACCGCCATGATCATGACCGTCGGCCATGCCCGGTCGGAGCAGTTGGACCGATTTGAGTTTCCGGTGCTGATGGTCCTGGCGACGCTCGGCATGATGCTGCTGATCTCGGCCAACGACCTGCTGGCGCTCTATCTCGGCCTCGAGCTGATGTCGCTGTCGCTCTACGTATGCGCGGCCATCAACCGTGACAGCCTGCGTTCCACCGAGTCCGGCCTCAAGTACTTCGTCCTCGGATCGCTGTCTTCCGGAATGCTGCTCTACGGCTGCTCGCTGGTTTACGGTTTCACCGGCAATACCGGGTTCGACGAGATTGCCGCCGTCCTTTCGGCGGAGACGCGTTCGCTCGGTCTGGTCTTCGGCCTCGTCTTTGTGCTTGCCGGCGTCTGCTTCAAGATTTCGGCCGTGCCGTTCCACATGTGGACGCCGGACGTCTACGAAGGTGCGCCCACCCCGGTGACGGCCTTCTTTGCCGCCGGGCCGAAGGTCGCGGCGATGGCAATCCTCGTTCGCGTGGTCTCCGAAGCGTTCCTCCCGATCGTTGCCGACTGGCGGCAGATCCTCGTATTCGTTTCGATCGCCTCGATGATCCTCGGTTCCTTCGCCGCGATCGGCCAGCGCAACATCAAGCGCCTGATGGCCTATTCCTCCATCGGGCACATGGGCTTTGCCCTCGTCGGTCTTGCTGCGGGGACGGAAACCGGCGTTTCCGGCGTCATCCTCTACATGCTCATCTACATGGTCATGACGCTCGGCACCTTCGCCTGCATCATGGCGATGCGCCGCAAGGAAGGCGAGAACGTCGAAAACGTCGATGATCTGGCGGGTCTGGCCTCGACCAAGCCGTTCATGGCTGTCGTCCTGACCGCGCTGATGTTCTCCATGGCGGGTATTCCTCCGCTGGCGGGCTTCTTCGCCAAGTACTTCGTCTTCGTGGCGGCGATCGAGGCCAAGCTCTACGCCCTTGCGATCATCGGCGTCCTGACCTCGGTGGTCGGCGCCTATTACTACCTGCGCATCGTCAAGCTGATGTGGTTCGATGAGGCGACGGGCGAGTTTGCTCGCATCGCCGGCGAACTGCGGCTGGTCTTCGGGCTCTCCGGCCTCTTCGTTACCGCCTATGTTCTCTTCGGCGGGCCGGTCGGCACGGCGGCCAACGCCGCCGCCAAATCCTTCTTCTGAGGATGGCTGCGGACAGGGAACGCTTCTCGCTGGAGGCGTTCCGCCACGAGCCCTTGGACGACGTGGGTTCGACCAACAGCGAATGCCTTGCGCGGGCCAGGACGGGCGATCCGGGCAGGCTCTGGATCACTGCCACACGCCAGATGAGCGGGCGCGGCCGGCGCGGCCGGGTCTGGACCTCGGAAGCCGGCAATCTTTATGCCTCGCTGCTCCTGATCGATGCCGCGCCCATGGCGCAGCTGCCGTCCTTGCCGCTGGCCGTCGCCGTTGCCGTGCAGGCCGCGATCCGGTCGGTTTTGCCTCACGGCTCCGAAGCGGTCGAGGTGAAGTGGCCGAACGACATCCTCATCGGGCGCAGGAAGACGTGCGGTATCCTGATCGAGGGAGAGCGCCTCCCAGATGGCCGGCATGCGCTGGTGATCGGCATCGGCATCAACATCCGCCACAAGCCCGATGCTGCCGCCTACGGCGTGACGCGCCTCGAGGATCATGGTTGCTTTGTCTCTCCCGATGAAGTGTTTGCCCATCTTTTCAGGGAGATGGCTTCGGTTCTGGAATCATGGGATGAAGGTCGTGGCGTTGCCGGGATCAGCCGGCGCTGGCTGGATGTCGCCTGCGGCGTCGGCGAACGGATCACCGTGAACCTGCCGGAACGGTCGTTGACGGGACGTTTTGCTGGCATCGGGGCCGATGGCTTGCTGATGCTTGATACCGGCGGTGGGCAGGTTTTGCCGATCGCTGCCGGTGATGTATTCTTCGTGGGAACGGAATAAGGACATTATGGCCAAACAGGACGAACTGGTGTTTCTGCCGCTCGGCGGTGTCGGCGAGATCGGCATGAACCTGGCGCTCTATGGATTTGGGCCGCCCGGCAAGCGTCAGTGGATCATGGTGGATTGCGGCGTGACATTCGCAGGTCCGGAACTGCCGGGCGTCGACCTGGTGCTGCCGGATATTCGCTTCCTCGCCAGCGAACGCAACAACCTCAAGGGCATCATTATCACCCATGCCCATGAGGACCATTACGGCGCCCTCAACGATCTGTGGCCCGGCTTGAACGTTGCTGTTTACGCCTCGCCGTTTACCGCCGGAATGCTGGAAGCAAAGCGCAACTACGAGGGCGATCGCGCCGACATTCCGATCACGATATTCAAGGCTGGCGATCGGATCAATGTCGGTCCTTTCGAGATCGAGGCGGTCGGCGTCAACCACTCCATTCCGGAACCGATGTCGCTCGTCATCCGCACGCCGCTGGGCAATCTCGTTCATACGGGCGACTGGAAGATCGACGACGCGCCATCTCTCGGCCCGCTGACCGATGAAGCACGGTTTCGCGCTATCGGCGACGAGGGCGTCCTGGCGCTGATGTGCGATTCCACCAACGCCACCCGCGACGGCGTCTCGCCGTCGGAGGAAGAGGTCTCCGAAGGGCTGCGAAAGATCATCGAAAGCGCCGAGGGAAGGGTGGCGATCACCACCTTCTCCTCGAACGTCGGTCGTATCCGCTCGATCGCACAGGCAGCGAACGCGGCGGGGCGGGAGGTGCTCCTCTTGGGAAGCTCGATGAAGCGCGTCGTCAATGTGGCCCGCGACATCGGTCTGATGGAAGGTATCCAGCCTTTCCTCGCCGAGGACGAGTACGGCTACATTCCCCGCGACAGGGTCGTGGTGATCCTGACCGGCAGCCAGGGAGAGCCGCGCGCCGCTCTCGCCAAGATCGCCCGCGACGAGATGCGTCATGTGGCATTGGCGGCAGGCGACACCGTCGTCTTCTCCTCGCGCACCATCCCCGGCAATGAGAAAGCCATTCTGGAGATCAAGAACGGCCTCATCGACCAGGGCATCCATATCGTCACCGACAGCGAGGCACTGGTGCATGTCTCCGGCCATCCGCGTCGCAATGAACTTCTGCGGATGTACGAATGGACGCGCCCCCGCATCCTCGTTCCGGTCCATGGTGAAGCGGCACATCTGACGGCCCAGGCCGAGCTCGGGCTGCAGGCGGGTATCCCGACGGTTCCGCGGGTCCGCAACGGCGACGTGCTGCGTCTGGCGCCGGGACCGGCGGAAGTCATCGATCAGGTCGCCCACGGGCGCATCTTCAAGGACGGCAAGCTCATCGGCGATCTGGAGGAGATGGGGATCGGCGACCGCCGTAAGCTCTCCTATGTCGGCCATGTTGCGGTCAGCGTTCTCCTGGACAGCCGATATGATTTCCTCGGCGATCCCGATGTCGTCGCCGTCGGCCTTCCCGAATACGACGAGGAAGGCGAGGACATGGAAGACACGCTCTATGACGCCGTCCTGAGTGCGGTCGAAAGCATACCGAGGGGCCGCCGGAAGGACCTGGAGATGTTGCGGGAGGCTATCCGCCGGGCTGTGCGCGCAGCCGCCAACGAGGCCTGGGGCAAGAAGCCGGTCGTTACCGTCTTCGTCGCCAAGGTGTAGCGGAGGAAGGGCATGCTCGGGAGGGTCAATCACCTTGCGATTGCCGTGCCGGATCTGGCGGCAGCCGTTGCGACCTATCGTGATGTGCTCAAGGCGCGGGTGACGGAACCGCAGGCCCTTCCCGAACACGGCGTCAGCGTCGTCTTCGTCGAACTGGACAACGTGAAGGTGGAACTTCTCGAGCCGTTGGGAAGCGGCTCTCCGATCGCGGCATTCCTCGAAAAGAGCCCTTCGGGTGGAATGCACCATATCTGCTACGAAGTGACGGATATCCTCGCGGCGCGGGATCACCTGAAGCAGGCGGGCATGCGTGTTCTTGGGGACGGAGAGCCGAAGATCGGCGCCCACGGCAAGCCCGTTCTTTTTCTTCATCCAAAGGACATGAACGGAACGCTGGTCGAACTGGAGCAGGTGTGACACTCCGCCCATCGCCGGAGGTTTGAGAACGGAGCGTATTCCGGCTATAAGCCGGGGAAATCAGTTGGAAGCCCAAATGTCGCTCCTGTCCGTCCTCGCCGTCTATTTCATTATCTGGTGGATTACTCTGTTTGCGGTTCTGCCGCTCGGCATGCGCTCGCAGGATGACGAAGGAGAGGTCACCCTGGGAACGGTGGGGAGCGCTCCCGCCCGCTTCCGTCTCGGTCGGGTCCTTCTTCTGACCACGGGGATTTCAGCTCTGATCTACGGAGGCTGGTATGCCGTCTCGACCTATTTCGGGATCAGCGTTTCCAGCCTGCCTCGAATCGTTCCGGAATTCCGCTGAAGGAGAGAGGGCGGCACGAAAGGCCAAAAAAAAACAAGGCCGCTGGCCTTGTCTTTAGTTTCGCGTGATCTTCAACCGTTGCCGGGGCTGCGACGAGCGCGCCTAAGATCTGATCCTCCCAAGACTTGACCGCGAACCAGCAAGGATTTGATCTCCTTGCCTGTTTTATGGGCTGAACCTAGCTTAAAGTTTGGGCCTTGTCATCTCCTTTTTTGCATTTTTGTTACACTCGACAAATTATTCCCGGCTTGGCGCGGCTGTCGCAGCCCCGTCACAAATTTTGCCATCTTTTTATGAACTGTGAGCGCGCGCCAGCAACATGTCGCGCCGGCCGCCAGGCGGCTTCGGCGCGGGTTTCCATCCTAATCCGAAACGGCTATGACGCTGCCAAAGCCAGCTTGAAACGGCCGATTCCCTCTGGGGAAAGCCTCGTAACTCGGATTATTCCATGCGCCTGTCCCGATATTTCCTGCCCATCCTGAAGGAGAACCCGAAGGAAGCCGAGATCGTGTCCCACAGATTGATGCTGCGGACAGGCATGATCCGTCAGCAGAGCCAGGGCATCTATTCCTGGCTGCCGCTCGGCAAGCGGGTTCTCGACAAGGTCAACGCCATCGTTCGCGAGGAACAGAACCGCGCGGGCGCGCTGGAACTGCTGATGCCGACGCTGCAGTCGGCCGACCTGTGGCAGGAGAGCGGGCGCTACGAGGCCTACGGCAAGGAGATGCTGCGCATCAAGGACCGGCAGGACCGGCCGATGCTCTACGGCCCGACGAACGAGGAGATGATCACCGACATCTTCCGCTCCTACGTCAAGTCCTACAAGAACCTGCCGTTGAACCTCTACCATATCCAGCTGAAGTTCCGCGACGAGATCCGTCCGCGCTTCGGCACCATGCGTTCGCGCGAGTTCTTGATGAAGGATGCATATTCCTTCGACCTGAACCGCGAAGGCGCGGAGCATGCCTATAACCGCATGTTCGCAGCTTACCTTCGCACCTTCA
>DASUPM010000415.1:0-2540 GCA_036281095.1 Pseudorhizobium sp. | reverse complement strand
GTTTCTCAGCCGGGTAGCGACAGGTATGCGATCGGGATTGTCAGTCATTACTCGCCGCTATTGTGCACTGCCGTAGAAGCCCGGATGGTAGGCCACAATGCCGGACGCTTCCGGCCCGTGCAAGACCAGGCTCTGGAAATACTGGGCTGGAACATCCGGAAGCACGAGGCCGTGATCATTCCGGAACCCGAAGCGGCCGTAATAGGCCGGATCGCCGAGAAGCACGCAGCCGGCTGCTTCCAATGTCCGCAGCTCGTTCAGCCCCTCCCGAACCAGCGCCGACCCTGTGCCCTTGCCCTGGCGGTCGGGCATAACGCTGAGCGGCCCGAGACCGTACCACCTGCCCTCACCGCCGGAGAGGCTGACTGGGGAGAATGCGATGTGGCCGATGACGACGCCGTCATCCTCCGCGACAAGAGACAGTGCGAGAACGCCCGCCGACCGCAGCCGCTCGATGATCAGCGGCTCGCTCTGGTCGCTGTAGGGCTGTCCGGCAAAAGCTGCGGCCGTGACGGCACCGATTACGGCCTCATCACCCGTCCGCTCGGGCCGGATGATCATTCGACGGTGACCGATTTCGCGAGGTTCCGCGGCTGATCGACGTCGGTGCCCATGAAGACAGCCGTATGATAGGCGAGCAACTGGATCGGCAGAGAGAACAGCATGGGCGCAATGATCTCGGCGACCGTCGGCAGGATGATCGTGGCCATCGTCGGAAGCTTGGACGCGGCTGCTCCCTTCTCGTCGGTGATGAAGACGATCTTGCCGCCGCGCGCCGCGACCTCCTGCATGTTGGACACGGTCTTTTCGAAGAACCGGTCATAGGGCGCGATGACGATGACCGGCATATTCTCGTCGATCAAAGCGATCGGCCCGTGCTTCAACTCGCCGGCGGCGTAGCCTTCCGCATGGATATACGAGATTTCCTTGAGCTTGAGTGCCCCTTCGAGCGCAAGCGGGTAGCTCGTGCCGCGCCCGAGGTAAAGCACGTTCTTGTACTTGGAAAGCTCGCGGGACAAGGCCTCGATCTGCGGCTCGACGACGTTGAGCACATGGCTCATCAGGCGCGGCATTTCCGTCAGGCTCTTGACCAGTTGCCGTTCGTCGTCCGCGGAAACCGTCCCCCGCATCTTGCCCGCCGCAATCGCCAGCGATGCAAGAACCGTCAGCTGGCAGGTGAAGGCTTTCGTCGAAGCCACGCCGATTTCCGGGCCTGCCAGGATCGGGAAGATCGCATCCGATTCACGCGCGATCGTCGATTCCTTCACATTGACCACCGCACCGATCTTCAAACCGGCGTCCTGGCAGTAACGCAGGGAAGCGAGCGTGTCGGCCGTCTCGCCCGACTGGGAGATGAAGAGAGCGGCCTGATCCGTCGAAAGAGGGATTTCGCGGTAACGGAATTCCGAAGCCACGTCGATCTCGACCGGCAGCCGGGCATAGCGCTCGAACCAGTATTTCCCGATGAGCCCGGAGAGATAGGCCGTCCCGCAGGCGGATATCGTCAGCCCTCTCAACGAGGCGAAGTCGATCGTCCCGCACACCGAAGTGTCCACGGTATGGGCACCGAGATCGACATAATGGCTGAGCGCATGGGAGATTACCTCCGGCTGCTCATAGATTTCCTTCTCCATGAAATGCCGGTGATTTCCCTTGTCGACCATGTAAGCCGCCGTCTGAGTGATCTGGCGCGGCCTCTTCACGGGATTTCCGTCGTGGTCGAAGATGAACGCACCGTCACGGCCGAGGACGGCCCAATCGCCGTCGACGAGATAGGTGATCTCGTTGGTGAACGGAGCCAGCGCAATCGCATCGGAGCCGAGATACATCTCACCGCGTCCATGGCCAATGGCGAGCGGCGGGCCCGACCGGGCTGCCATGATGGTGGATGGATCGTCGGCGAAGATGACAGCCAGAGCATAGGCGCCGGTCACGTCCTTCAGCATGGCCTGCATAGCCTCGCGGCGGCCCATGCCCGATCGCAGGTTGCGAGCGATCAGTTGCGCCACAACCTCGGTGTCCGTCTGCGTTTCAAAGCTGGTCCCCTGCGAAACCAGCTCTTCCTTCAGCTCGGAGAAGTTCTCGATGATGCCGTTGTGAACGACCGCGACCCCATCCACGAAATGCGGATGAGCATTCGTTTCGTTCGGCACACCGTGGGTCGCCCAGCGTGTATGGGCGATGCCGATCGTCCCCGGAAGCGGCTGGTCGGCGAGCTTCTTCTCCAGGTTGAAAAGCTTTCCCTCGGCACGCCGCCGCTCCAGCGCGCCCTCGTGGATGGTGGCGACGCCGGCGGAATCGTAGCCGCGGTACTCAAGCCGTCTCAGCGCATCCACGAGGCGCTCCGCTACCGGCTCCTTGCCGACGATCCCAACAATCCCGCACATTCACACACCCCATTGTTCCCGACGATCTGGCGGACCTTCTAACCGATCGCGTCATCGTCGCAATTGCCGTCCCGGTCACTTTCCATGTCGGAAGGTAACGGTGAAAATCAGTTCTTTGCTTTCTTGGCCGCCTTGAATGCAAGCGTTCGTTCG
>DASUPM010000414.1:0-2826 GCA_036281095.1 Pseudorhizobium sp. | reverse complement strand
ATCTTGTGCGTCTGAAGCGCTTCGCGCGGTCCGACGATGACACGCGCACGGTCCGCATCGAGATGCACGACGTAGAGCGGCTCGCCCGAGGCGACGCCGAGGCCGCGGCGCTGGCCGACCGTATAGCGCAATATGCCGTCATGGCGGCCAAGTATGCGGCCGTCTATGTGGACGATATCGCCGCCGAGAGCTGCGTTCGGCTTCACCTTGTTGATGATGTCGGTGTAGCGTCCCTGCGGCACGAAGCAGATGTCCTGGCTGTCGGCCTTCTGCGCCACGACCAGCCCCATATCCTCGGCAAGCGCCCTCACCTCGGCCTTGGACATGCCGCCGAGCGGGAAGCGCAGGTAGTCGATCTGTTCCTGGGTCGTGGCGAACAGGAACCAGCTCTGGTCTCGCTCGGCATCGACCGGGCGGAAGAGCGCGCGTCGGCTGGGGTTGTCAGGCGATGGATTGGGCTTCGAGCGGATATAGTGACCGGTCGCCAGCGCATCCGCGCCCAGCTCCTTCGCCGTGGCGAGAAGATCCGCGAACTTGACCGTCTGGTTGCAGGCGACGCAGGGAATCGGCGTCTCGCCCATGGCGTAGGCCTCGGCGAAGGGATTGATCACGGCGTCGCGGAAACGCTTCTCGTAGTCGAGAACATAGTGCGGAATGCCGAGGGTCTCGCACACGCGCCGGGCATCGTCGATGTCCTGTCCGGCGCAGCAGGAACCGGCGCGATGGACGGCTGCGCCATGGTCGTAGAGCTGCAGGGTAATGCCGAGCACGTCATAGCCCTGACGCTTCAGCAGCCCCGCGACCACCGAGGAATCCACGCCGCCCGACATGGCGACGACGACGCGCGTATCTTCCGGCCTCTTGTCAAAATCCAGGCTGTTCACCGAAACGTCTCTCATTCGGCCGCCTGCTTCAACATTCGTGGCGGCTTGAAGCCTCCGACGGGATCGGCCGAGGAAGGCTGGATCGGACCGATATAGAAAGTATCGACCGCCCATGCAAGGCTGCCGGCCCTGTCAGGACTGAAGGGACCGCGACTGGGCCGCATCGGCGGCGACAACCCGGCCGTTCGCCTCCCCTGCCCCCTCCGCACGGACCTTTGGAAGAGCCGATGGATAGCGGCGCTGGATGAAATCGATCAGCTTTTCGCGCACCTCGCACCGCAGGTCGAATGCCCTGCCCGCATTATTGGCTGACACCAGAATTCGGACCTCCATCACGTTCTCCCTGAAGTCCGTCACGGCGACGTTCACGACCTGCCGGTCCCAGAGCGGCGAATTCGCCGCGATCTCCTCGACCCTTTCCCGGATGTCGCTCACCGGCACGCTGTAGTCGAGGTAGATCATCACCGTCCCGATGAGTGCCGCACCCTCCCTCGTCCAGTTCTGGAAGGGGTTCTCGATGAAATAGCCGAGCGGCAGGATCAGCCGTCGCCAGTCCCACAGCTTGACGACCACATAGGTCGACGTGATCTCCTCCACATTGCCCCATTCGCCTTCGACCAGCAGGGCGTCGTCGATCCGGATCGGCTGCGTGATGGCGAGCTGGATGCCGGCGAACAGGTTCTTCAGTACCGGCTGCAGCGCCAGGCCGAGCACGATACCCGCGACGCCGGCGGACGCGAGCAGGCTGACGCCGTACTGACGTGCCGCAGGGAAGGTCATGATGACCGCGGCAAGCGTCAGGGCGACGATCAAGGTCGCGGCCACGCGCTCCATGATCCGCGACTGTGTGACGTGCTTGCGCGCCAGAAGATTGTCTTCCGCGTCCAGCTTGAACCGCCGGAGGTAGACGGTCATCCAGATATGCAGGGCCGTGCGCGCCATCCAGCCGACAAGCACGATGAAGCAGAGCAGCAGGATATGCCGCAACACGCTCGCCTGCGAACTGCTGAGGGGAGCGACGGCGACACCAAGCGACAAGGTCCATGTGAGGATGGCGAGCCTGAGCGGGCGCCGCGTGCGCTGGACCAGCGAGCGCCAGAAGAGGTCGCGGTTTTCGGCAAGGCGGGTGAGAACCCTGAAGGTCACCTTGTGCACGAGCAGGCCGAGCACGAAAGCGGCGAGCAGTGCCAGCAGGCTGAGGACGGGATCCGGCAGCCACCGGATGACGGCGTGGATATACTGTTCCAGGCGAGCTTCCATGCCCGACTATGGTAGGGAGCGACGCAGCATCTGGAAGGCCTGTCGCAACAATTTCACATTTGCGGCCTTGATCCGGCATCCATGTGAAAAAGGAGTATGGCAGATGCCGACGCGGGATGGATTTGATCTGCAGCGCTTCGTGGACGCCCAGAACGCTGTTTACGGGACGGTCGTCCGGGAGTTGGAGGAAGGGCGGAAACGCTCCCACTGGATGTGGTTCATCTTTCCACAGGTGGAAGGACTGGGGTCCTCGCCGATGGCGCAGCGCTATGCCATCGGATCGCGGCAGGAGGCAGAGGCCTATCTGCAGCACCCCGTGCTCGGAGAAAGGCTGACGGAATGCACCCTTCTGATGCTGCGGCACGAGGGTCGCAGTGCCCATGCCATCCTCGGCTCACCCGACGACCTGAAGTTCCAGAGCAGCATGACGCTCTTCGCCGATGTCAGCGAAAAGGGCTCGCCTTTCGAGCGAGCCCTGGATGTTTTCTACGGTGGCAAACGTGACCGAAAAACGGTCGCGCAGATCGGGAGCTAGGCCGTCTGGATCGCCGAAAGCTGCCAGTCGCGTGCCGGTTTGCGGACGAAGGTCCAGACCTCCACCGTCTCGGTCGCATTGTCCGGATCACCTTGCGCCACAGCGCCGCTGCTTCGGTCGCGCATATAGTCGATGCTCGAGTAGCGC
>DASUPM010000413.1:0-6230 GCA_036281095.1 Pseudorhizobium sp. | reverse complement strand
AAGCCGCGAGGGACGCTTGCGGGATCTTGCGGGCTTGGACGAAGAAGGGAAAGCGGTGTCGAAGGAGTCGATCTCTAGCGCCATGATACTCGTTACCCAGTCATTCTGCCAAAGTCGCAACGGCGACCATGTCCACTTCCGTTGAACGACAGCGCGAAGCCTTCATGTCGTCCGGCGAATGGATTAGAGAATGACGAAATATGGTAACCAATATCTTTACGCCCTGCCCCGAATTGATGCTCTGCCTGTAGATGGCAAAGCTGCCGGAAATTTAGCCGAAATGCGGCGCGGCGGTGGCGGGGACAAGAAAAAGCGGTTCCTCCGCACCACATCCGGCACGGGGAACCGGCGGATTCAGCCGTCGATACGGCGGACGGCCGAGCGCTCCATGAAGAACCAGGGCCGAAGCTTGACGCCGAGAATATTGCCGGCGAAGGCGGCGACGGCCCAGAGGTAACCGTGCAGGCTGCCGGACGATATGCCGGAGAAATAGGCGCCGATATTGCAGCCATAGGCGATGCGGGCGCCGTAGCCGAGCAGCAGGCCGCCGGCGACGGCCGCAAGGATCGATCTGAGCGGAATATCGAGCCTCGGAGCGAATTTTCCGGCAAGGGCGGCGGCCAGCATGGCGCCGGCGATGATGCCGAAGTCCATGACCGAGGTAACGTCGGCGAAAACGCTTCCGGCAAGTGCCTTTGCATTGGCAGGCGTCTGCCAGTAGGCCCAGGCGGTGGGGTCGATCCCGATCATCTGCGCGCCCTTGGCACCCCAGAGCGCGAAGGCGGACGTGATGCCCCAGGGGCGTCCGGCGAGTGACAGCGTTGCGAAGTTGAGGAGCGCAAGCGCGACGGCACCGGCCACCAGCGGCCATGGGCCCCGCAGATAGCGGGTGACCCCGTGCCGGGGTGCTGCCGGCGGCTGTTCCAGCGTTCCGTGGCGCTTCTTCTCCACCGCCATCGTAAGGACTACGATGGCCGCGAAGATCGCCAGCGACACCGCGATACCGGCGACCGGGCCGAGGCTGACCAGAGAGGTCGGCGGCAGCGACGGCAGGCTCGCCCACCAGTCGAAGTGGATCGTTGCGAGAAGCGAGCCGACGATGAAGAAGAACAGCGTCACCAGCATGCGGGCATTGCCGCCGCCGGCGGTAAACAGCGTGCCGGAGGCACAGCCGCCGCCGAGCTGCATGCCGACGCCGAACATGAAAGCACCCACGATGACGCCGGTGCCCGCCGGCGAGACGAGCCCCCGGACCTCGTTGCCGAAGAGCGTGCCGGAAGCGAGGAAGGGAAAGAACAGCAGGACGGTGAGCGCGAGCAGGATCATCTGCACGCGCAGCCCCCTGCCCCGGCCCTCGGCGATGAAGACCCGCCAGGCCGAAGTAAAGCCGAAAGCGGCATGATAGAGCGAGATGCCGAATGCCCCGCCGACCAGAAACAGCGCGCCGTGAGCGGGTCCGTAAGCCGCGCCGAGCCCGAGCGTTCCGGCGATGAGCACCAGGAGGGCGAGCAGTCCGGGCGCGCCGAGCGGCGGCAGGCTTTCGCTGCGGGGGTGAACGGATGAAGTTGTGACGGACATGGGGAACTCCGAGCTTTTGCCGCAGTATATGGGCAGGTCCGCCCCATGGTTCGAGGAACGGTATTCTGCATGAAGCACGGAAGGCGGATCAGGTTTCCGGGAGCCCAGGCTCACAAGGATACGGATTTTGCGGCCGGCAAATCCGGTCCAGAGGGTTGTCCCGGGGGCGCTGGTGGGTGTTTAATCCGCGTTGCAAGCGACAGGAGGAGCAGATCATGAAGGCCTTGCTGCTGGTCGACATCCAGAACGGCTTCTGCCCCGGCGGCAATCTGGCCGTGCCGGAAGGCGACCGGGTGGTTCCGGTGGCGAACCGTCTGATGGAGGAAGGAGGCTATGACGTGATCGTCGCCTCGCAGGATTGGCACCCGTCCGATCACGGCAGCTTCGCCTCCCAGCATCCCGGCAAAAAACCCTTCGAGATCGGCGAACTTTGCGGCCGGCAGCAGATGCTCTGGCCGGATCATTGCGTGCAGGGTACGCCCGACGCGGAATTCCATCCCGATCTCAGGATCGACGACATCGACTACATCCAGCAGAAGGGTGAAAACCCGGCGATCGACAGCTATTCCGCCTTCCGGGACAACGACAAGGCAGCGGTGACGGGCCTTGCGGGATATCTGCGGGCGCAGCAGATCAACGAACTCGATATCTGCGGCCTCGCCACCGACTATTGCGTCAAGTTCTCCGCGCTCGATGCAGTGGAAATGCTGCCGGGCGTGCAGGTCTGCTTCATCGAAGATGCCAGCCGCGGCATCGATGCCAAGGGCGTCAGGGCGGCGATCGAGGAGATGAGGTCGAACGGGGTCGGCATTGTCAGGAGCCGGCAGATCCTCAAGGACTGACGGCCTTCTCCCGTTTCACCAGCGAGACGCTTCAGCGAAATCGATCCATCCATCAACGCATTTGAATTGCGCCCTTCCCGGTGCGCCCCTAAGGCTGTGCGGACGAAGGAACCTCCATGAATCGCAGCGACGTCAAAGAAGGCCTGAGGGGCGGCCTCATCATTGCCCTGTCCTCGGCACCGTTCGGCGTTCTCTTCGGCGCCGTCGCCGTGGACAACGGACTGAGCTTCCTCGAGACCCTGCTGATGAGCGCGACCGTCTATGCCGGCGCGAGCCAGCTCGTCGGAATAGAACTGTTCGGGCAGCGGGTGGAGCCCTGGCTGGTCGTGCTGTCGGTCTTCGCGGTGAACTTCCGCCACATCCTTTATTCGGCGGCGCTCGCGAAGTTCATCCGGCATTACTCGCCCCTCCAAAAGGCACTCGCCTTCTTCCTGCTCGTCGATCCGCAGTTTGCCGAAGCTGTCCGGCGAGGCGAAGGCGGCCAGGGCGTGAGCTTCTCCTGGTATTTCGGCTTCGGCTCGGTGATCTACGTCTCGTGGAGCATCGCGACGATGATCGGCGCCTGGTTCGGCAAGATGATCGGCGATCCGGCCTCCATCGGCATCGACATCCTGCTGCCGGTCTATTTCCTCGGCATGGTGCTGGCCTTCCGCAGCCGCTGGGGGTTCTATCCGATCGTGCTCGCGAGCGCCGCCGGTTCTGTTGCCGCCTATCATTTCGTCGGATCGCCCTGGCATGTCAGCCTCGGCGCTGCAGCCGGAATTGTCGTGGCAACGCTGCTGCCGCTGCAAACGAAGGACGAGCCGCAGTCTGCAGCGGCCGAGCTGGAGGGTTGAGATGAGCCACTCCCTCGAGACCGGCACCGTCCTCCTGATCCTGGCCGCAGCGCTTGCCACCTATGCCACGCGCATCGGAGGCTATGTGCTGATCACCAGGCTGAAGAGCATTCCGCCGCGCGTCGAGGCGGCGCTGAACGCGGTTCCCGCCGCCGTCCTCACCACCCTCGTGGCGCCCGCCTTCTTCACCGGCGGCTGGGACGTCAAGATCGCCATGCTTGCGGCACTTGCGGTCGCGCTGCGCTTTCCCGGCCTGATCATGCTTGCGGCGGGCTGGGTGGCGGTGATGATCTGCCGCCACCTCTTCGGGCTTTGAGAATGATTTAGCCGAGCGGCTCCGTCGCCCGGACCAGCCAATCGCGCACCGTCTCCTCGTCGATCAGCGGCATCAGTTTTTCACGCGTCTGTGCGTGATAGTTGTTCAGCCAGTCAAGCTCGTCGGCAGTCAGCAGACCGACCACGATCAGCCTGCGGTCGATCGGGCACCAGGTCAGCGTCTCGAAGGACCGCATGGGCATGTCGCCGCCTTCGATGTCCCCGGCATCCCTGACGTAGATCAGGTTCTCGATGCGGATGCCGTAGTGACCGGGGCGGTAGTATCCCGGCTCGTTGGACAGGATCATTCCCGGCAGCAGTTCCTGCGTCGAAAGCCGCGATATCCGCTGCGGCCCCTCGTGCACCGAAAGGTAGGAGCCGACGCCGTGCCCGGTGCCGTGCGCGAAATCGCCTCCCGCCTTCCACAGGTTGATGCGCGCCAGCGGATCGAGGTCGCAGCCCCGCGTTCCTTTCGGGAAGCGGGCCGTGCTGATCGCGATCATGCCCTTGAGGACCAGCGTGAAGAAGCGCTTGCGATCCTCCGGCACTTCGCCGACCGCGACGGTGCGCGTTATGTCGGTCGTGCCGTTGACGTACTGTCCCCCGGAATCGATCAGGAAGAGTTCGCCCTCCTCCAGCCGCCGGTCGCTCTCCCTCGTCACCCGATAGTGCATGATGGCGGCGTGCTCCCCCGCACCCGAGATCGTGTCGAAGGAGACGTCCTTCAGCGGGTTCTGCATCCGCTCTCCCACCCGCACACGGGCGGCCTCCAGCGCTTCGACCGTGCGTATCTCCGTGACGCTGCCAGGCTGTTGCCGGTCGAGCCAGCACAGGAATTCGACGACGGCCGCGCCATCCTGCAGATGCGCCTTGGCCGAACCGTCCAGTTCGCCGCGGTTCTTTTGCGCACGCGGCAGCTTCGCCGGATCGCTCGTCTCCACGACGCGACCGCCGGCCTTCTCGATCGCAAGGCCGAGCGCAAGCGGAGCAAGCTCGGGATCGAGCAGGACGGCGCCGTGCTTTGCCCAGCCCTCCAGCCGGGGCAGAAAGTCTTCCGGCGGCAATTGTTCGGCGAGTTGGGCGAGATAGGCCCGAACCTCGATCCCCGTCTTGCGCTGGTCGAGGAAAAGCTGCGGCTTTCCTTCCGCGGATATGATCGCCCGGGCGAGCGGATGAGGCGTGTGCGGCACGTCACTGCCGCGAATGTTGAAAATCCAAGCCACCGAAGACGGGTCGGTTATCACCACGGCGGCCGCGCCCTTTTCCTTCACCGCCGCGGCAATCGTGGCAATCTTATCGACGGCAAGCGTACCGGCATGCTCGGCCTTCTGGATCGTCACCGTCCCCAGAGGCTCGGTTGGCCGGTCGGTCCACACCGCGTCGAGCGGGTTCGAGGGGACATGAACGAGAGCGCCGCCGATCTCCCCCAGCGCCTTCTCGAGACGCCGCACCTCGGCTGCCGTATGAAGCCAGGGATCGATGCCGAGCCGGAAACCTTTAGAACCGTTCCGCGACAGCCAGAGATGGGGAGGCTCGTTGACCAGGTCGCCGCCGGTGAAGACGCTGCCGTCCACCTGTTCCGTCAACTGCGTGGTGTATCGCCCGTCGACGAAGACGATCGCCTGCGATTGCGTGATCAGCGCGACGCCGGCCGAGCCAGTGAAGCCGGTGAGCCAGGAGAGCCGCTCCGCCGACACCGGGACGTACTCGCCCTGATACTCATCCGCCCGCGGAACGAGAAAGCCGTCGATCCCGAGAGCGGCGAAACGCGCGCGCAGGGAGGAAACCCGCTCGCGGCCGTGTTGCGGGGCGGACCTGGTGTCGAAGGATTGGAACATGAACGCTATATCCGGATGGCCTGATGAAAGAAGAGAGCCCATACTAGACGATCACCCGAGCCTCTCGCCAGAGCGGGACGTCGAAATGGCTGCAAATTGTGCACCTGCTAACGAAGATGACCGGAATGAAACGGCCTATGCGTTCAACGCATAACACCGTTGAGACAAGCCCGCTAACTGATGCCATCGGGAGCAGCTATATACCGATCATCGAACGGGCAACGAAACAACGCCCCCGATGAAAGGATCGACGAAAATGGCCAACTCTATCTTCCGCTCTGCCTTCGAACGCGTGGTCGCAGCGCGTGAACGTCAGGCCAGCCGCTACGTTCACGGCGTTCTCATGAACCTGGACGACGAAACCCTGAAGGGCATGGGCACCAGCCGCGAAGAACTGCGCCGCAAGGGCGGCTCCACCTCCGTATTCTGAGCATAAGGCAGGAGAAGGCTCCTCCCTCCGCTTCTCCGCCTTCGGAATATGTAAGCTCCGCTTGAGCCTCTCCTCCCAAGGTTCGCGGATCCAGATCAGGTCCTCCTGATCTCAAGGCGGTACCTCACGGTACCGCCTTTTTGCTTTGCCGATCGCTACGGTAGAGCAATGCATTATATGCAGTGCTGCACCGCAAAAATCAACAGTCAGTATCGTCCGTGCTGCAAGTGGATCGTCACCCAGCCGTTCCGCCAGATGGTGCGAACGTGCCGAAGCCTGACGCCGTTATAGGCGGCAAGTACCTTCCGTCGCTGTTCGGCCAGGATTCCGGACAGGATGACCGATCCGCCGGGCGCGAGGTGCCCTGCAAGCTGCGGAGCCATCTTCATCA
>DASUPM010000412.1:0-2853 GCA_036281095.1 Pseudorhizobium sp. | reverse complement strand
ACTTCGGAGGTGAAGACGCCGAGCTGCTTGATCATCGTGTTGACGATGTCGGCGGAACGCAGAAACTGCCCCTTCAGCGGCCTGCCGTCGACGTTCAGCGGCACCGTCTGAAGAAGGTCTCCCTGCGCGACCGCGGTGATGGTGCGCGTCACTGCGGTGGTCGGCCAGAGCAGATCGTCGATCAGCGTATTGATCGAGCCTTCCATGTCTGCCCATGCACCGTCGGCGCGACCCAGACGCACCCGTGTGCTCGTGCGGCCTTCTCGGCCCACCACGTGCCCCACGGATTCCAGCTGTGAGGCCATCTTCTCGTTGGTCGCAATGATATCGTTGAGCGTATCGGCGATCTTCCCCGCGACACCGGTCAGATCGGAACGCATGCGAACGGAGAAATCTCCCCGCTGTACGGACTGAAGAACGAGAAGCAGCGCACGGGCTTCTTCATCGGCCACGGCAGCCGCCCGGACCTGTTCGTGTCCTCCTGTACTCACCGGGTCGCGTTGAGCTTCGTTCTTCCGTCCTGCCACCGCTATCCCCCTCCATTGGTTCGGTGAATCTAGCGCTTCATTAGAAAAATGCCATGGGCCAAAGACCTATGGGTTCAACCCTTCGTTAATATTTCCTATCGGTTCGATTGGATCGCAAAAACGCGTTTTCGACGCGTGATCGGGGTGCAAGCCTTGAACCGTTATCGTGCTCTGGCAAGGTTGGCGACGAGGTCGCTGAAGCGGTCGCCTTGTACAACCACATGGTCCCGCAGCAACTGGCGAGCACCGTTTTCATCGCCTGCCAAAATCGCAGCGACGATGCCCGCATGCTCATCGAAGGATACCTTTACCCGGTTCCGGACGCGCAACTGGAGCCGCCGATAGGGCCGCAACCTCCGGTGAAGAGCGGCGCACTGTTCTTCCAGGAAACCGCTGTGGCTGGCCGCATAGATGGCGCGATGGAAAATCTCGTTGTCGTAGTAGTAGGCATCTGCATCGCCGCTTGCGGCCGATTGCTCGCAACTGGCATGGGCTGCAAGAAGCGCTCGCCGGTCCTCCTCCAGATGACGGCGCGCCGCCAGCGCTCCCGCCATGCCCTCCATTTCTCCCATCAGCTCGAACATCTCGAACACGCGCTGCGGCGCCGGGTCCACGACGACGGCTCCGCGGCGTGGCCTGATCTCGACGAGACCGATCGCGTTCAACTGCATCAAGGCCTCTCGGATCGGTGTCCGCGACACGCCGAAGCGGGTGGCGAGCTGAACCTCGTCCAGCCGCGCTCCGGGTTCGAACTCGCCTGTGACGATCCCGTTCTCGATTTCGTCGCGAAGTTTCAGAAATGCATTCGTAGTCATTCAACTTCCAGCCCCAGTATGCATGTGCCGCCGTCTTGCATACAACAAGCTTGACTTCGTGCACAAGATGAGCAAACCCTTTGCGTGTTCAGCGGGAGGGCTGAAACAACAGGGAGGAAAAAATGAAACATCTTGCGAGAAAGGTGATGCTGGCCGCAGGCCTGGCCGCCGTTTCCGTCATGGGCGGCAGCGCCAGTGCTCAGACTGTACTGAAGGCTTCACATCAATTTCCGGGCGGAAAGGGCGACATCCGGGACGAAATGGTTCAGTTGATCGCGCGGGAGGTCGCGGCAGCCAATGTCGGTCTGGAAATCCAGGTCTTTCCCGGCGCATCGCTCTACAAGCCGAACGACCAGTGGAACGCCGTTACCCGCGGCTTGCTCGACATGACCTCGTTTCCGCTCGACTATGCTTCGGGCCGTCATCCGATCTTCTCGGCGACGCTCATGCCCGGCCTCGTCGGCAACTTCGACCGGGCAACCCGGCTGAACGACTCGCCGTTCATGGCGGACATCAAGAAGGTCATCGAAGACGCGGGCGCGATGGTGATTTCCGACGCCTGGCTTTCCGGCGCCTTCGCCTCCAAGAAAGGATGCATTACCTCGCCGGAGACGATCAAGGGACAGGTGATCCGCGCCGCAGGCCCTGCCTTTGAGGAGATGCTGGTGGCAGCCGGTGCATCGATCTCGTCCATGCCGTCGTCCGAAATCTACACGGGCATGCAGACCGGAGTTCTGGACGCGGCAAACACCTCGTCGTCCAGCTTCGTCTCCTATCGTCTTTTCGAGCATGCCAAGTGCCTGACGGCGCCCGGCGAAAATGCCCTCTGGTTCATGTACGAGCCGGTGCTGATGTCCAAGCGTTCATTCGAACGCCTGACGCCTGAACAGCAAGCGGCCATCATGGAGGCTGGAGAAAAGGCGGAAGCCTATTTCAACGAAGAAGTCCGCAAGGGCGATCGGATCATGATCGACGCCTATAAGAAGGCGGGCGTGGAAGTCGTCGAGATGTCGAAGGAGGACTACGACGCCTGGCTCGCGCTGGCCAAGGAGTCCTCCTACAAGAACTTCGCCGAAAAAGTGCCGGACGGAGCCGCACTGATCGAGAAGGGTCTGGCCGTGGAATAGCACGGGATCGAAGTCGGCGGCGCGCGCGGCCGCGTCGCCTCCTCTTCCCTAAAAAGGATATTCCAATGGTCACGGCTTACATCCGTGCCGTCGGCAACGTGTCGCGCGCATTCGCGATTCTGTCGACCGGCCTGATCATCGCGGCGATGCTCGTCGTCTGCCAGATGATCCTCGTACGTTACGTCTTCCGGCAGCCGACGATCTGGCAGACCGATTTCGTGGTCTTTTCGGCGACTGCCGCCATGTTCATCGGCGCACCCTATGTACTGCTCAAGGGAGGCCATGTCGGTGTCGATGTCGTCGAACTTCTCCTCGCAGACCGACCACGGGCACGGCTGCGCCTTGTCGGCAGCGTGCTCGGGCTGATCTTCTGTACCCTCATGC
>DASUPM010000411.1:0-2820 GCA_036281095.1 Pseudorhizobium sp. | reverse complement strand
TGCCGTCGCGGCCAGACGCAACCGCCTCGAAATAATCGGCAATGGCCTTCTCCGAAACGAGCACGGCTGCGTCATAGACCGACAGGCCGAGCTCGCGGACGAAACGCTCCTTCTTGTCGTCCGGGAGTTCCGGCAGGTCCTGCTTCAGATCCTCGACGAAGGCATCGTCGAACTCCAGCGGCAGCAGGTCCGGATCGGGGAAGTAGCGGTAGTCATGCGCTTCCTCCTTCGACCGCATGGAGCGCGTCTCGCCCTTGTTCGGGTCGAAGAGCCGGGTTTCCTGGTCGATGCTGCCGCCGTCCTCCAGGATACCGATCTGGCGGCGAGCCTCGTATTCGATCGCCTGGCCGATGAAGCGGATGGAGTTGACGTTCTTGATCTCGCAGCGAGTGCCGAAGGCTTCGCCCGGGCGGCGGACCGAGACGTTGACGTCCGCCCGCATCGAGCCCTCGTCCATGTTGCCGTCGCAGGTGCCGAGATAACGGACGATCGAGCGCAGCTTCGTCATGTACGCCTTGGCCTCGTCGGAAGACCGCATGTCGGGCTTGGAGACGATCTCCATCAGCGCGACGCCCGAGCGGTTGAGATCGACGAAGGACATGGTCGGATGCTGGTCGTGCATCGACTTGCCCGCGTCCTGCTCCAGGTGCAGGCGCTCGATGCCGATCTCGACGTCCTCGAACTGGCCCTGCCGGTCGGGCCCGAGCGAAATCGTGATTGTGCCCTCGCCGACGATCGGGTCCTTGAACTGCGAGATCTGATAGCCCTGCGGCAGGTCCGGATAGAAGTAGTTCTTGCGATCGAAGACGGAGCGCTTGTTGATCTTCGCCTTCAGGCCGAGGCCGGTGCGGACCGCCTGCCTGACGCATTCCTCGTTGATGACGGGAAGCATGCCGGGCATGGCCGCATCCACCAGCGATACGTTCGCGTTCGGGTCCTTGCCGAACTCGGTCGATGCGCCGGAGAAGAGCTTCGATTTCGACAGCACCTGCGCATGCACCTCCATGCCGATGATCACCTCCCAATCGCCGGTGGCGCCTGGAATGAAACGCTTCGGATCGGGCGTGCGGACGTCGACAATGGTCATGGAATGCTCTTGAAATCGTCTTGTTGGGGCTGTCCGTGAGGTAGAGCAAATGGCGCGGTGGCGCAAGCAGAACTGCCGGAGAGACGGCTACAATACCGGACCATAGGTGCCAGCCTCTTCCTCGACCAACACCTTCGACAGCCCCACCGATTGCACCTCGCGATCGAGCTTCGGCGAATAGGCTGCCGTCAGCCAGTTGATGCGGTAGCCGTGCTTTTCGAAAAAGGCGACCGCCTCGTCATTGCGTGCATGAGTTTCGACCCTGGCGGTCTCGAAGCCTTGCCGGACGACGTCCGCTTCGATAGCCTCGAGGAGGAGACTGCCAAGCCCCTGGCGCTGGAACGGCGGATCGATCCAGAAGTCGCTGATCAGTTCATCCAGCGCTTCGCGCGCGGCCCAGCCCACGATTGTTCCGCCCTGCTCAACCACCGTTATGGTGAGCCACGTATCCCGCGTGAAATTGTCGAAGGCGAGAAGCGCGTTCTCCCGGATGCCCGACATCTCCCCGACGTTCAGCATGGCTTTCTCCCATGCCCGGAGACCGATGTCCCTCAACGTCTCGCTCTCGTCTCCCCGCGCGTTGCGAATAGTCGCCATGGCAGCCCCTGTTTCTCCGCAGTAGACCACTGAATCTCGTTGTTTGCCAAGTGCCAAGCCCGCTGACCGAAGCCGCACCATTGACGACCTCGATCTTTACCGTTAGCGCTCTGACTGTACGTTGGAGCCTTTATGTCCACTCAGTCTGAGTCCTGCTGAAGGGCCTTGCCCGCAAAAGCTGCGCGCCTGGCCCGGAAAAAGCGAACCGCCGACGCTCGTCGAGCGCCGGCACCGTTTTTTTGTGCGCTCGCACCGAGCGCTCGGTGGACAACAGAACAATGGACATATCACGCGCCGAACAGCGCATTCTCCACCTGCTCGCCCAGGGCGGCAGGATAGAACTCACCCGCGATGACAATCACAAGATCCAGAAGCTCCAGCTCTTCACACGCGAAGGCTGGGTGTTCAGCGGGCTCGACATCGTGACTTTCAGGAAACTGAAGCAGAAGAAGGCAATCCGCTCGACGAGCGGACGGCCCTACCGGATCACGGAGCGCGGTCTCGTGCTGGTGAGGGCCGATCCGAACAACCGATGAAGGATGGAGCCGGCCTCACCTGACGGGGCCGGCTTTTCCTCCTCGCCTTCTCACCACCACTTCTTCGGGGTGAAGCGACCAGCGGCCTGCTCGATGACATGAGCGGTCTTGAACAGCGTCTCTTCCTCGAACGGCTTGCCGATCAGCTGCAGGCCGAGCGGCAGGCCCTTGTGATCGAGACCGGCGGGGACGGCGATGCCCGGCAGGCCGGCCATATTCACCGTGACCGTGAAGATGTCGTTGAGGTACATCTTGACCGGATCGGCGGCGAGATCCTCATCGGCGACGCCGAAGGCGGAGGATGGCGTCGCGGGCGTCAGGATCGCATCGACGCCGGCATCGAAGACCTCTTCGAAATCGCGCTTGATCAGGGTGCGGACCTTCTGCGCCTGCAGGTAATAAGCATCGTAGTATCCAGCCGACAGCACGTAGGTGCCGATCATGATGCGGCGCTTCACTTCGGCGCCGAAGCCGGCGGCGCGGGTCGCCTCGTACATTTCGGCGAGGCCGCCATGGTCCGGGTTCACGCGCTTGCCGTATTTGACGCCGTCGTAGCGGGCGAGGTTGGACGAGGCTTCGGCGGGGGCGATGATGTAGTAG
>DASUPM010000410.1:0-4618 GCA_036281095.1 Pseudorhizobium sp. | reverse complement strand
AATGGTGCCGGTACGGTTGAGCGCGCCTGCGCCGATCCGAAGAAGCCGGAGCCGACCTGCTTTGCCACGCCCGCCAAGCACAAGCGCATCTACAAGATCGAGATGACGGAGGAGAACGTCGACAAGGCGGTGCGCAAGATCGGCTATATCGACCTCATGCAGATCAAGGATCCGAAGGGCGTTGCCCGCCAGGGCGGCGGCGAAGGGTTCTACGACATGCCCTTCGTGACGATCGAGGATGTCGATGTGGTCGACGAAACGCATATCGTGGTCGGCAACGACAACAACCTGCCCTTCTCCGCCGGACGCGCGATCGACAAGGCGGACGACAACGAATTCGTGCTGCTGGAAGTGGGTGATTTCCTCGCCGCGAAATAGGTCGGACCCGCCGAGATTTTGGAGCGCCTGGCAATGCCGGGCGCTTCCTGTCTGGCTTTTGCCGAACGTTCATTCGTTGCGAAGGTCAAAAGCGAGGTCAGGCGTTGTCGGATCGCGGGTCGCCCGCCCGTCCTAGGGCCAGTGCAATGGTCCAGACAGGAGGAAATGACATGCCGAGCACGATCAAGCTGCACCGCGTTCTCGCCACCAGCCCCGAAAAGGTCTACCGGGCCTTCATCGAGGCCGATGCGCTGGCCAAATGGCTGCCGCCGAACGGCTTTACCTGCACCGTACACCACCTTGAAGGAACGGTCGGCGGCAAGTTCCGGATGTCGTTCCGCAACTTCACGACCGGCAACAGCCACGCGTTCGGGGGCGAGTATGTCGAACTCGTTCCGGGCGAGCGGGTGCGCTACACCGACACGTTCGACGATCCGAACCTGCCGGGCGTCATGGAGGTGACCGTGATCCTGAAAAAGGTTTCGGTCGGTACCGAGGTGGACATTACCCAGTCCGGCGTGCCCGACCTCATACCCGCCGAGGCATGCTATCTCGGGTGGCAGGAGTCGCTGCGCAACCTGGCGAAACTCGTCGAACCCGAGATCAACGAATAGAGCAGGCGCACATGGCCAATGCGATGGCGGGAAGCATCCAAGCCATCGGACGCTACTCGAACCGGAAGCCCAGGCGCTTGCCGGTCAGCTTCGCGAGCTGCTGCAGGCGACCGTCCAGGCGTTCGCCGGCGAAATCGGCGTGTTCGTGCGGCACGACGAATTCCAGGTCGAGATCGGGCGAAACGGCCGGACGGAAGGACAGGCTGTTGACGATGCCTGGCATGGACGCGGAGAAGAGGTAAAGGACTCGAAGCATTCCGCCGAGGAGCTTTGCGAGATCCTGCAGCCGAGGGCCGGCGATACCGGCCAGCGGGCTGGAGGCGTCGTCGTCCTGAAGTCCCTCGAAACGGTAGTAGTTGGCAAGAGCCAGATAGGCGCGTCCGGGATGGGTGATGCCCACCAGCGATGAATGGGCAATGAGGTTGAGCGCCTGAGGACCTCGATAGTCCGGATGGGCTCGCCAGCTGATATCCGCGAGGAGGCAGGCAGCGCGTCGGTAACGATTTTCTTCCTCGCTCTCGTTGACGCCGAACAGGGAAATCATCCGCCCCGTCCATTCCGCGAGCTCGCGTGCATGCTCCGGCGATCGCGCGCGCAGGATCGCCAATTGGTCGGCGGCGACCAGAAGCGGATCGGATGCCTTTTCTTCCTGTGACAGAAGCGAATAGAGATAGCCTTCGCGAACACCCTGGGCGGAGAAGATCACCCGCGCCGGCTTCATCGTGCGCAGCACCTCCTGCATCGCGACCGCTCCGTAGGGCAGAAGGGCACGGCGGTTCTTGGAAACGGCCTGCCATGCGGGATGTCTTGTCTCCTTCCCCTCGATGATTGTGTCGAGGAAGTCGGACATCTCTCCGGCGGAGACCTTGTATCCCTGCATCATGTGCAGCGGATAGCCGGTCATTTCCATGTGCAGCTTGGCGATATTACGCCAGGTGCCGCCCACGGCATAAAAGGTGCGGCCCTCACCGTTCTTGAGGAAGCCTGCCCTCGCAACCTGTTCAGCCGCGAAGACTCGGGCCTTTTCCAACGATTGACCGACTGTCTCGGAAAGCCGCAGGCCGCCGAGCGGCAGCGTGATGCCGCGTCCGATCTTTTCCCCCTCGATGTCGATGAGTTCGAGCGAGCCGCCGCCAAGGTCTCCGGCGATCCCGTCCGGATCATGAAACCCGCTGATGACGCCGTATGCGGAATAGAGCGCTTCTTCCTCGCCGGTCAGGACGCGGATCGTGCAGCCGAGAATGGCCTCCGCGTCCCCGATGAATTTGGAACCGTTCGACGCCTCCCGGGCCGCCGCGGTGGCCAGGACATAGATATCCGTGGCGCGCGCCTGCTCGGACAGTGCGCGGAAACGCCTCAGCGCGGTGAGCGCCCGCTCCACGGCGGCTGCATCCATGCGTCCGGTGGAAACCAGACCCTTGCCGAGGCCGCAGAGCACCTTTTCATTGAAGAGCATCGCGGGCGAGCGCGAAAGGCCTTCGTAGATGACGAGGCGGACGGAGTTGGAGCCGATATCGACGACGGAGACCGGAGCAATGCCGGGCAAACGCCCTTGGGCTTCAGATCGAACCATACTGCCTATTTCTTGCGCCCGGCCATGAGGCCGGCAATCAGCTTCGGAGCACTCGATTTCAGAGCTTCACCACGGCCGGAAAGGCTGGGATTGGTCATGAAATACTGCTGAGCGTTAAAAGGTTCCTCGCCCTGGCGCACTTCGATGCGCCTTGACGTGCCGTCGGGCAATATCTCGTAGCTCTGCTGATTGTCAATCAAGTTGCCGAGCATGATCTGCGACAGGACCTGCTCGTGCACAGTCGGATTGAGGAGCGGCACCAGCGTCTCGACGCGGCGGTCGAGATTGCGCGGCATCATGTCGGCGGAACCGATGTAGACCAGTGCGTGCTCCGAAGGCAGTCCATAGCCGTTGCCGAAGCAGAAGATGCGGCTGTGTTCCAGGAACCGGCCGACGATGGACCGGACCCGGATATTCTCGGAAAGACCCTGGACCTGGGGACGCAGGCAGCAGATGCCGCGCACGACCAGATCGACCTCGACCCCGGCGCGGCTGGCACGATAAAGCGCATCGATGATCTCCGGATCGACGAGCGAATTCATCTTCATCCAGATCGAGGCGGGACGCCCTTCCCGCGCGTGAACGATTTCCTCCTCGATATGACGCAGGATGCGCGGGCGGAGCGTGTAGGGGGAAACGGCGAGCTTCATGCTGTCTTCCGGCTCGCCATAGCCGGTAATGAAGTTGAAGATGTTCGCCATGTCGTGGGCGATCTTGGCGTTGCAGGTGAAGAAGGAAAGGTCCGTGTAGATCTTGGCCGTGACCGGATGGTAGTTGCCGGTGCCGAGGTGACAGTAGGTTCTGAGCCTCCCCTCCTCGCGGCGCACGACCATCGACATCTTGGCGTGAGTCTTCAGCTCGATGAAGCCGAAGACGACCTGCACGCCGGCACGCTCGAGATCGCGCGCCCAGCGGATATTGGCCTCCTCGTCGAAACGCGCCTTCAGCTCCACCAGCGCGGTGACCGACTTGCCCTTTTCCGCCGCCTCGATGAGGGCGCGCACGATCGGGCTGTCGTCGCTGGTGCGGTAAAGCGTCTGCTTGATGGCGACCACCGCGGGATCGCGCGCGGCCTGGAGCAGGAACTGCACCACCACGTCGAAGCTCTCGTAGGGATGATGGACCACCATGTCCTTTTCGCGGATGGCTGCGAAGCAATCGCCTGCATGTTCGCGGACGCGTTCGGGAAATCGCGCGTTATAGGGCTCGAACCGCAGGTCCTCACGCGGAGCCTTGGTGATCTCCGACAATGTGTTGAGTGCCAGCAGGCCGGGCAGAACCGCGACGCGGTTGTCCGGGACGCCGAGTTCCTGCACCACGAACTGGCGCAGTTCCGGCGGCATTTCGCTGTCGGTCTCGATGCGGATGACCTTGCCGCGGCGCCGGCGCTTCAGCGCCGTTTCGAAGAAGCGCACAAGATCCTCGGCCTCTTCCTCGACCTCAATGTCGCTGTCGCGGATGAGGCGGAAGGTGCCGGCGCCCTTTACCTCGTAACCGGGAAACAACCGGTTGGTAAACATGCCGACCACATCTTCGAGGGTGATGTAGCGGATCGTCGGCGCTTCGTCGGGCAGGCGGATGAAGCGGTCGAGCGTCGGCGGCAGGCGCAGAAGGCCGGTCATCGGCTCGCGACCATGCAGGCTGCGGAGCTGCAGGGCGATGGAGAAGCCCAGGTTGGGAATGAACGGGAACGGATGCGCCGGATCGATCGAGAGCGGCGTGAGGATCGGGAAAAGATCATCCTCGAAGGCATTGGCGAGCCACGCACGGTCGTCGTTGGAAAGCGCTGCAGGACGGACGATCAGAATGTCCTCCTGAGCTAGGTACTGCTGCAGAACGGCCAGCGATGCCTGCTGCTCCATCTGCAGGTTGTCGATCTCCTGCAGGATGCTGTCGAGCTGTTCGGCAGGCGTCCTGCCGTCCGGGCTGCGTACGACGATACCCTGGCGCACCTGCCCCTCCAGGCCGGCGACGCGCACCATGAAGAACTCATCCAGGTTGGCGGCCGAAATCGACAGGAAGCGCACGCGCTCGAGCAACGGATGAGCCGTGT
>DASUPM010000409.1:0-2321 GCA_036281095.1 Pseudorhizobium sp. | reverse complement strand
TTTGCGTTTCCAGGCAAGTTCGAAGAGTTCGCATTCGTTTCCGGCAGGGATGTAGTGCGGCACGAGCGTCTGGCCTGCATTAGCCGCGGAGAGATGCAAATTCATCTTCAGATCCTTTCAAGAGAAGTGAGGTGGATGCGGCCCCGCCGTAACGGGGCCGCCCGCTTATTCGGCCGGAATGGCCGCCGAGGCGGAGGGAAGCCGCTGGCGACCCGGCACGAACAAGGCCCAGAGGAACATCAGGGCGGAGAGGAGGACGAAGACGCCCGAGCCCAGACGGATCCAGTAGAACATTGCCAGTTGTTCCTGGACGTCCATGTAGCTTTCGCCGAGGACACGCTGGAGGTGGACCTGCAGGACGCCCGCGAAGGTCAGCGCGAAGGTCATCACCGACATCGCCGTGCACATGATCCAGAAGCTGACCATGGAAAGCATCTGGTTATAGGGTGCGCGGCCACGGATTTCCGGCACCGCATAGGCCATGACTGCGAGATTGAGCATGACATAGGCGCCGAAGAAGGCGAGGTGGCCGTGGGCGGCGGTGACCTGCGTGCCGTGGGTGTAGAAATTCACCGACGACAGCGTGTGCAGGAAGCCCCAGACGCCGGCGCCGAAGAAGGCCATGACCGAGCAGCCGATCGACCACAGCAGGGCGGCGCGGTTCGGGTGCTTGCGGCCGGCCTTCCAGGTCATCACGAAGGTGAAGATCACCATGGTGAAAAAAGGGGCGACTTCGAGCGTGGAGAACAGCGAGCCGATCCACTGCCAGTATCCCGGAGCGCCGATCCAGTAGAAGTGGTGGCCGGTGCCGAGGATGCCGGAGAAGAGCGCCAGGCCGACGATGACGTAGAGCCACTTCTCGACGACCTCGCGGTCGATGCCGTTCAGCTTGATCATCAGATAGGCGAGGATCGAAGCCATGATCAGCTCCCAGACGCCCTCCACCCAGAGATGCACGACGTACCACCAGTACATCTTGTCGAGCGCGAGGTTCGCCGGATTGTAGAAGGCGAAGAGGAAGAAGATCGCCACACCCCACAGCCCGAAGATCAGAATGTTGGTGACGACCGTCTTGCGGCCCTTCAGCACCGTCATGGTGATGTTGAACAGGAACATCAGGCAGACGACGACGATGCCGACCTTGATGATAAAGGGCTGCTCGAGGAATTCACGCCCTTCGTGGATCTTGAACATGTAGCCGACAACGGCGACCGCCGCGGCCATGAGGAAGATCCAGAACTGGGCGATGGCGAGCTTCGGGCTGTAAAGCTCCGTTTCCGCCTCTTCCGGGAGCAGGTAATAGGTAGAGCCCATGAAGCCGATCAGCAGCCAGACGATCAGCGCGTTCGTGTGGATCATGCGCACGATGTTGAACGGCAGGAGCTCGGAGAGCGTGTTGGGCAGGACGTAGATCGTTCCGGCGAGAACACCGAACAGGACCTGCGCTACGAAGAGGCCGAGGGCGCCGTAGAAATACAGCATCGCGACCTTTTGGGTTTGATATTTCATGGTGTTTTCCTCTCCCTCAGATCAGCCGGCGTCGTTCGGCGGCCAGTTCTGGGTCTTGATGCGGCTGGTCCATTCCAGGAAGGCTGCCAGATCGTCGAGTTGCTGTTCGGTCAGGTTGAACTGCGGCATCTGGCGGCGGCCCTCGATGCCCGTCGGCATGGCGGCCATCCACGCCTTCAGCGTTTCGCGGGCGCTTTCCGGGTCTTCATGTCCGCCGTAGCGCTTCCACACGTTTCCGAGTTCCGGCGCGAAATACGCGCCTTCGCCCAGGAGCGAGTGGCAGTTGATGCAGGAGTTCTCTTCCCAGACGTGCTTGCCGCGGGCGACGGCATCGGTCAGCGTCGACTCGTCCGTCGAGACGGTGCGCATGTAGTAGTGGCTGTGGGCGGTCAGCCCGAGGAATATCGCGAAGAAGAACGCGGATCCGCCGTAGAAGACGTTTCGCGCTCCGGTTTTTGTCAGCCGTTCTGACATCCGAGGTCCCTTTCCTTCCGCTCGTCCAGGCTGATCCCCCGAGAGCGTGTTGCGTCGCGGCCACCGACGCGATGAAATCGGACTCGGTGTGCCACGGATTTATTGGGTGTTTTCGGGAAGGGCTTCTTTGTGTTTTGGCAAACAGCAAAGCGGTTGTTCCCGGTCCACAGGGGGATGAATTGTTCTGAGGCGCTGCTTCGGCAGCAGCCGCACTCACCGCAACTCACCTCCACTTGAACCGGAGGGCGTCAGCCGACCCAGAGGGAGGCGGCGGAACGTCCGAAGGCGGCTAGCGCGAAGAAGACCGGCCAGGCCCACAGGGCAGCCGCCATGGCGGG
>DASUPM010000408.1:0-5557 GCA_036281095.1 Pseudorhizobium sp. | reverse complement strand
GTGGTATTCCTCGAAATAGGGCTTCAGGCCCTTCATGATCTCGATGGCGTCGTCGATGGACGGCTCGTTGACGTCGATCTTCTGGAAACGGCGCACCAGCGCCCTGTCCTTCTCGAAGAACTGCCGGTATTCCTTGTAGGTGGTCGAGCCGATGCAGCGGATGGCACCGGAGGAAAGCGCCGGCTTCAGAAGGTTCGATGCATCCATGGCGCCGCCCGAAGTCGCACCCGCGCCGATGACCGTGTGGATCTCGTCGATGAAGAGCACGGCGCCCGGATAGTCCTCAAGCTCCTTCACGACCTGCTTCAGCCGCTCCTCGAAGTCGCCGCGATAGCGCGTGCCTGCAAGCAGCGTGCCCATGTCGAGCGAGAAGATCGTTGCATCCGCAAGCGCCTCCGGAACCTTGCCTTCGACGATGCGCTTGGCGAGCCCTTCCGCAATCGCCGTCTTGCCGACGCCCGGATCGCCCACATAGAGCGGATTGTTCTTCGACCGGCGGCACAGCACCTGGATCGTGCGGTTCACCTCGTCATGACGACCGATGAGCGGATCGATCCGCCCGTCCTTCGCCTTCTCGTTCAGGTTGACGCAATAGGCCTTGAGAGCCTCGGCGGGCTTCTTGCCGGCCCCCTCTTCCTGTTCGCGGGAAGGCTTGGCGTCCGCATCCGGCTCTTCGACCCCGCGCGGCGGGCGCACGGTCGCAGACCCGGGGCGCTTGCCGATCCCGTGGCTGATATAGTTGACGGCATCGTAGCGGGTCATCTCCTGCTCCTGCAGGAAGAAGGCCGCATGACTTTCCCTTTCGGCGAAGATCGCGACGAGGACGTTCGCTCCGGTGACCTCTTCGCGTCCGGAGGACTGGACATGGATCACGGCGCGCTGGATGACGCGCTGGAAGCCGGACGTCGGCTTCGAATCCTCGTCATAGCCGGTGATCAGGTTTGCAAGCTCGTCGTCCACATAGTCGGTGACCGTCTTGCGCAATGCATCCAGATTAACATTACAAGCACCCATGACCGCGGCCGCGTCGGCGTCGTCGATCAACGCCAGCAGCAGGTGTTCGAGCGTGGCATATTCGTGATGCCGCTCGTTCGCGTAGGTCAGTGCCTGGTGTAGCGCCTTTTCAAGACTAGGCGAAAAAGTTGGCACGTGGGTTCCTCACTTCTTTTCCATCACGCACTGGAGCGGGTGCTGGTGCTGCCGGGCAAAATCCATGACCTGGCTGACCTTGGTCTCCGCCACTTCATACGTGAATATTCCACACTCCCCCACGCCGTGATTGTGCACGTGGAGCATGATCCGCGTCGCCGCCTCGAGATCCTTCTGGAAGAAACGCTCCAGGATGTGAATGACGAACTCCATTGGGGTGTAGTCGTCGTTCAAAAGCAGCACGCGATACAGATTCGGTTTCTTCGTCTTCGGCTTGCTGCGGGTTATGACGGACGTGCCGCGATTGGCGTTGTCTCCGTCGCCGTTCTTTTCATCTTGCATCGAGATCGGCCGTGCGATCATTTCAATCAATCCCCAATCCTCCGGCGTACGACCATTCGGATTCTGGCGGCGGACATCAGTTGTCATAACGTAGTGCATTCGGACCTGATTTTAAGCCCCCTTTGGCGGGGCGCAATCACTATTCCGCGTCATCGCCCTTGGAGCGACGAAAACAGGCGGGCAAGAATCGAAAGACCGGCGAGGCGAGCCTGCCGGTCCCGAAAAATATTCACACTGTGATCCGGTTCATGCAGCCTCCGCCGCAACCACGGCGGTCGTGGTGGCCGTTGAAGGTGCAGGCTGGTACGCCTTGTACGCTCCCTGCGCCAGTTCCCCGTAGAGGTCGCTCAGCTTGCTCGCTTCGGCGACGTAAGCGTCGTATGAGGACTTCATGTAGCCGACCTGGAGATGGTAGACCTCCTCCAGATTGCGCGCCGCGCTGAGCGACTCCGTGAAGGAGGTCATGTCCTGAAGCGAACGGCGAGAGAAATCGCTCGCCTCTGTAGCGATGGACTGAAAACCCGTAGCGACATCCGCATAGCTTTTCAGCATCGCATCCATCGTTGCTCGGCTCTGTCTGCTGGCATCGTCGAAATTGAACATAATGCGGCCCCTTGTTCATTCGGACGTGCTTATAGAACGGTCTTCTTCCGCCCAAGTCAAGGGAGTTTGTGCATTGCACCATCGGGCCGTGAGGCACCCGCGACCCTGAATTCTTAGAGGTCGACGTCGAGGATCGCCATCGAGAAGTTGAAGGAACGGTCGCCATCCTCGTCGTCCACATAGACGACACCGAGGAATTCCTCGCCCAGGTAAACCTCGGCGGAATCGTTCTTGCGCGGGCGGGCCTTGACCGTGATCTGCGGATTGAACATCCGCTTGAAATAGCCGTCCAGCTTCTTGATTTCTTCGGGTTTCACGTCTTCTTCTCCGTCAGCGGTTCGGTGAGGGGGGCTTGTGCCACGGCATGAAGGGCAAAGTAAAGGCAATGCCGGAGCGCCCGGCATTTTTCGCGCAGCCCCGCGTCTGTCGGAGAGAATGCTTAGTCGTCCGAGGTGAGCAACTGGTCCATGAGGCGCGCCGGCTCCGAGCAACCGGCCTCGCCCACGACCCTGGCGGGAACGCCGGCCACGGTCTTCTTCGAGGGTACCGGCTTCAGCACGACCGAACCTGCAGCAACGCGGGAGCACGAACCGATCTCGATATTACCGAGGATCTTCGCGCCGGCCCCGATCAGGACGCCGTTGCCGATCTTCGGATGGCGGTCCGCGCCTTCCTTGCCCGTTCCGCCCAGAGTAACGCCGTGGAGAATGGAGACGTTGTCGCCGATCACCGCCGTCTCGCCGACGACGAGGCCGGTCGCATGGTCCAGGAAGATGCCCCTGCCGATGCGCGCGGCAGGATTGATGTCCGTCTGGAATACGCTCGAGGCACGGCTCTGCAGGTAAAGCGCGAGATCGCGGCGCCCACGACTGAGAAGCCAATGCGCCAGGCGGTGGGTCTGGATCGCGTGAAAGCCCTTGAAGTAGAGCACCGGCTCGAGAAAGCGCAGACACGCCGGGTCGCGGTCATAGACGGCCTGGATATCGACGCGCAGGATCGTACCCCATTCCGGCCAGTCGGCCAGCATCTCCATGAAGGTCTGGCGCAGCAGGACCGCCTGCATGTCGGCGTGGTCGAGCCGCTCGCAGATCCTGTGAATGACGCAGTCTTCCAGCGAAGGATGGTTGAGCACCGTCGAATACAGGAACGCCGCCAGCAGCGGCTCGTTCTCGGCCGCAGCGCGCGCTTCCTGCCGCATGGTATCCCAGATCGGATCGACGCTGGCTACCGGCTCGTTGGTGCGGATCTCGGTTCTCGCGGCCATGGCCGTCTCCTCGTTCTTTCGGTCGGCATTATATAGAAGATTGTTACAGGAAGGCCAACGCCGCCGACATCCTATTCCGCTGATGCTTAACATCAGGGCAGATCGATCTTCGCTCAGAGCCCTTCGTAGAAATCCAGCACCGCCCGTTTGAATACCCGGTCCCCGACGGCAAGCATGTGGTCACGACCGGGAATGTCGAGCGGCGTCGCCGTTTGCATCAGGGCCGCGAGCTTGTGCGGAGAACCGGCGATGTCGTCCTTCGTTCCGACGCCGATCAGCGTCGGTGCCGCGATCCGTCCCATGTCCTCTTCGGCAACCAGGTCGCGGGAGCCGCGAATGCAGGCAGCCAGCGCTTCGCGGTCGCTCTTGGTCTGCTCGGCGAAGCTGCGGAACATCCGTCCCCGCTCATGGGAGACATCCTCGAGCGAGGGCGCCAAGAGGGCGTCGGCGATGGGATCCCAATCCCCTACCCCATCGGTCATGCCGCTGCCGAGACCGCCCAGCACCAGCGATCGGACGCGCTCCGGATGCCGCAAGGCCAGGAAGACGGAAATTCTCGCACCCATGGAATACCCCACCACATGCGCCTCCGCGATGCGCAGGTGGTCGAGCAGCGCCGCCGCGTCCGCCGCCATCACCCAAGGACGATAGGCTTCCGGATCACGCGGCTTGTCGCTTCGGCCATGCCCGCGATTGTCCAGTCCGATGACCCGGTATCCGGCATCCCCGAGCGTCTTCAGCCACCCCGGATGAACCCAGTTGACCAAGGCACTCGAAGCGAAGCCATGGATCAGCAGCACCGGATCCCCCGAAGGATTGCCTTCGTCGAAATAGGAAAGCGTAAGGCCGTCATGGACGAAGGAGGAGAATGCCGGGGCGTTGAGGTTCATGGGAGCTGGTCTTCTTGCTGGGCCAAGGGATTTCGTGGGAGCGAGCAGGATTTAAACCGTGGGAGCGACGGTTTCCACCCTGGTGCGGCGGTTTTTCCCACTACACATTCCGCCGCCGCGCGGATAATGTCCGGCGCAACGAGCAAGCATTGGAGACGACTATGGCTGGGCACGGCATCCCACACTTCCAGAACGATGGCGGTCACCGCTTGATCCAGATCGGCGTGAAGGAATTCATGTGCACCGGCGCGTCCGTCCCTTACGATCACCCGCACATCTATATCGACATGGGCGACGATGTTGAGAAGGTCTGCTCCTACTGCTCGACCCTCTACCGCTACAATCCGGCCCTGAAGCCGGAACAGACCGACCCGCCGGGCTGCGTCTTCCACGTCAAGGCCGCGTAGCCGCCCGGGCACGGCATACGCAGGATGCCGACGGACAGGATCGCCATCATCGGAGCGGGCATCGCCGGCCTGACGGCAGCGCTGGCGTTTGCGCGCAAGGGCATGCCCGCCGATATCTTCGAGCAGGCCCCGGCTCTCGCGGAGGTTGGAGCGGGTCTCCAGGTTTCGCCGAACGCCTCGCGCCTCCTCGGCATTCTCGGCGTGCTGGACAGGCTGGAAGCCGTCTGGAGCGAGCCGGAACGCATCGAGCTCGTCTCAGGCACAAGCCTCCGATCGATCACGCATGTACCGGCCGGCCAATTTGCCCGGCAGCGATGGGGTGCTCCCTATGGGGTCCTGCACCGCTCGACATTGCAGACGGCGCTGCTCCAGGCCGTCGAAGCGCAGCCACTCTGCAACCTGCGGCTCGGTCACGGCATCTCAGAACAGGACGCGGCTGGACTGCCCGGTCCCGACGGGGGTTACCGACTGGTGGTAGGTGCGGACGGCGTATGGTCGCAGACGCGCCATCGCGTGCCGAGGGGGCCGGAGCCCAGCTTCTCCGGCAATGTCGCCTGGCGCTTCACCGTTTCCGCCGACAATGCGCCGCACTTCATCAATCCCGGTGCTGTTTCGGCATTCCTCGGACCGTCAGCGCACCTTGTCTGCTATCCACTGCGCGAGGTCGGCGGATTCAACATGGTGGCGATCGCTTCGGCCATCAGCCCGGGCGAGACCTGGGAGGCGAAATCCACCGAGGCACAGCGGCGCATGTTGCTTGCCCAGTTCCGCCGGTGGCACCCGGCGATCGTGAAACTCCTTGAGGACGCGCCCGCTCCGACCTTCTGGCCGCTCTACCAGATGCTCCCGGGAAAGTGGCACAACGGCCGCGACACCGTGCTCATCGGAGATGCGGCGCACGC
>DASUPM010000407.1:0-4765 GCA_036281095.1 Pseudorhizobium sp. | reverse complement strand
CGCCTCGACCGACGGCAGCCATCGCGCCGCAATGAGCGTGCCGGGCGATATCCATACCGCTTTGAAGCTGGCGGGCATAATTCCGGACCCCTATGTCGGCCGAAACGAAAATCAGGTGCAATGGGTCGCCGAGCGGGAATGGGTTCTTGAGCGCCGGTTCCTCATTGACGATCCGGACGGTAGCTGGTATCTCGACATCTCCTATCTCGACACCGTCGCGATCGTCTTCGTCAACGATGTTCCGGTGCTTTCTGCGGATAACTGCTTCCGCCGTTACCGGCCGGACGTCTCCTCCGCCTTGCAGGCGGGCGAGAATACCATCCGCATCCACTTCCACTCGAGCATCGCCGCCGGTGCCGACCGGCAGGCGCGCCAGCCCTTCTACATTCCCTATTCGACAGGGAACTGCCCGATCCCCAACGGCAACATGCTGCGCAAGCCGCAATGCCACTTCGGTTGGGACTGGAACATCGCGCTCGCCCCCCTCGGCCTCTACGGCGAGATTTCGCTGAGGCGGCTGGAAACGGCACGGATCGAGCATGTCGTCACCACTCAGAGACATACGGACGGCAAGGTCGAGCTGCATGTCGCGCTGACGCTTTTTTCGCAGGAACCGGCGATCGTCCCGGTGCACTTCGACCTCGATGGAGACCGGGTCCGGCTCGACTGCGGCATCGGCGCCGGCGAGACGGTCGTCCACCATGTGTTCGAGATCGATGAGCCGCGGCTCTGGTGGCCGGCCGGCAGCGGTGAACAGCATCTCTACCGGCTGACGGTGGAAATTCCGGACGAGCAGGTGACGCGGCAGGTGGGGTTGCGGACGGTAGAGCTTGTGACGACGCCGGACGAGGCGGGCGCGCGCTTCGCCTTCCGCATCAACGGGCACGAGATCTTCTGCCGGGGCGCCAGCTGGATTCCGGCCGACGCACTGTTCTCGCTGTCCAGCCCGGAGAAGACCGAGGACCTGCTGCGTTCTGCCGTCGATGCAAACATGAACATGATCCGCGTCTGGGGCGGCGGCTTCTACGAGCATGACTGGTTCTACGACCTCTGCGACAGGCTCGGCCTGATGGTCTGGCAGGATTTCCAGTTCGCCTGCAATCTCTATCCCTCGACGTCGGAGTTCCTCGACGATGTGGCGGAGGAGGTGGACTACCAGGCTCGCCGACTGATCAGCCATCCGTCGATCGTCCTCTGGTGCGGCGACAACGAGCTGGTCGGCGCGCTCAACTGGTTCAAGGAATCGCTCGAGAACCGCGACCGCTATCTCGTCTCCTACGACCGTCTCAACCGGACGATCGAGCAGGCGCTGAAGAAGGCGGCACCGGAGGCGATCTGGTGGCCCTCCAGCCCGGCTTCCGGCTATCTCGATTACGGCGATGCCTGGCATGCCGACGGCTCGGGCGACATGCACTACTGGTCCGTCTGGCACGAGAACAAGAGTTTCGACAACTACCGCTCCGTCCGGCCCCGTTTCTGCTCAGAATTCGGCTTCCAGTCCTATACCTCGCTGCCGGTGATCCGGAGCTATGCCGAGCCGAAGGACATGAACGTCGCCTCGCCGGTGATGGAGCATCACCAGAAGAATGCCGGCGGCAACGAGCGGATCGCGGCGACCATGTTCCGCTATTTCCGTTTCCCGAAGGATTTCGCCAATTTCGTCTATCTGAGCCAGGTGCAGCAGGCGCTCGCCATCCGCACGGCCGTCGATTACTGGCGCTCGCTGAAGCCCCATTGCATGGGAACGCTCTACTGGCAGCTCAACGACACCTGGCCGGTGGCGTCCTGGTCGAGTCTCGACTACGGCGGCGGCTGGAAGATCCTGCACTATGTCGCGCGCCGCTTTTTTCAGCCGATTGCGGTGGCGGCCATTCCCTCCGCGGATGGGTCGGAGGTCCGCATATCGCTGGTCAACGACACACTGGAAGACGTCACGGTCACCATCAACCTGTCGACGGTCTCGCTCGACGGCCGCCGGACCCCTCTCAAGAGCGTTGACGCGGTCTGTTCACCCGATGCGGCGGTGACGGCGATCGTGCTTTCCGCTGCAGACCTTCCGCCGGACGCCATCCTGTTCTGGAGCTTCACCGCATCGGACGGCATGGGCGGCGAGGGGCACTATGTGCACGGCACCTACAAGGCGCTCGATCTGGAACCGGCGGGGCTAGAGGTCTCGGTGTCACCCGTTGGTGATGGCGCCTTCGACATCCTCGTGCAGGCCTCGGGGCTGGCGCTCTTCGTGACGGCCGAGAGCGAGACGCCGGGGCGCTATTCCGACAATGCCTTCGATCTGGCGGCCGGAGAAAGCCGCCGCATCACGTTTACGCCCTCGGTGGCCGGTTCCGGCACGCCCGAATTCCGCATCTACGACCTCTATTCCTGCCAGGCGGCAGGTTGATCCTTTCTTGCAGACGGGCTGCAAAGCCCATGGAGGATGACATGACGAAACTGGGATTTCAGCTCTATAGCGCCCGCAATTTCCCGCCGCTTGCGGATACGCTCACCGCGCTCGCCAGAGCGGGCTATGCGGAGGTCGAGGGGTATGGCGCCCTCTATGCCAGCATGGATGAAAGCCAGCTGAAGGCGATGAAGGCCGATCTGGATGCAAACGGGCTGACGATGCCGACCGGTCACTTTGGCCTCGACCTTCTGGAGCAGGAGCCCGATCGGGCGCTGCTGATCGCCAAGACCCTCGGCATGGACGCGATCTACTGCCCGTATCTGATGCCTGATCAGCGCCCCACGGATGCTGCCGGTTGGCGTGCGTTCGGGCAGCGCCTGGGGGAGGCCGGCAAGCGCTATCAGGATGCCGGCTATGCCTTCGGCTGGCACAATCATGATTTCGAGTTCAAGACATTCGGCGACGGCACCACTCCGCAGGAACAGATCTTTGCCGGTGGTCCCGATCTCATGTGGGAAGCGGACATCGCGTGGGTGATCCGCGGTGGCGCCGATCCGCTTGCCTGGATCGACCGCTACGGCGACAGAATTACCGCCGTCCACGTCAAGGATATCGCACCGGCTGGTGAGAATGCGGACGAGGACGGCTGGGCCGATGTCGGCCACGGCACCGTCGACTGGAGAGGCCTGATGTCAGCTCTCCGCAGGACGCCCGCCAGGCACCTCATCGTCGAGCATGACAATCCCAACGACCTGGAGCGGTTGATTTCCCGCTCCATCGCCTCCTTCAAGACCTATTGAGACAACAGCATTTCGGAGCCCCCATGGCCAAGGAACTCGGCGTCGGCATCATCGGATGCGGCAATATCTCCATCACCTACCTGGCGCTGGCGCCGCTGTTCAAGGGCATCAGGATGCTCGCCTGCGCCGATCTCAACCGCAGCGCCGCGGAACTGCGGGCGGAGGAATACGGCGTGAAGGCGCAGTCGATCGAGGATCTGCTCGCCAATGACGAACTGGACGTCATCGTCAACCTGACGATCCCGGACGCGCATTTCACCGTCTCCCGGGCTATCCTGGAGGCGGGCAAGCATGTCTATTCGGAGAAACCGCTGGTCCTGTCGCTGGAGGAGGGCGAGGAACTGCGCAGGATCGCCAGGGAGAGAGGGCTTTCGATCGGCTGCGCCCCGGACACCTTTCTCGGCGGCGCCCACCAACTCGCCCGCAAATACATCGACGAGGGCGGCGTGGGCCGCATTACGTCCGGCACCTGCCACGTCATGAGCCCGGGCATGGAGATGTGGCATCCCAATCCGGGCTTCTTCTTCCTCAAGGGCGGCGGCCCGATCCTCGACCTCGGGCCCTATTATGTTGCGAACCTGATCAACCTCATCGGGCCGGTAAAAAGGGTTGCGGCGCTGACTTCGATGGCGACCACCAGCCGTACGATCACGAGCCAGCCGCTCGCCGGCCAGACCGTCCCCGTCGAGACGCCCACCAACATCCATGCCTTGCTGGAGTTCGTGAGCGGCGCGACCATCACCATGTCGGCAAGCTGGGATGTCTGGTCGCATCGCCACGCCAACATGGAGCTCTACGGCACCGAAGGTTCCATCTACGTGCCGGACCCGAATTTCTTCGGGGGTCTCGTCGAGGCGTCCGGCCGCGACAAGGACATCAAGCCGCTGCCGGAATGGGATCACCCCTTCGGAAAGGCTAACCAGGAACATGCCAGCGGTGCGCGGGCCAATTATCGCGCGGCCGGGCTGGCGGACATGGCGATGGCGCTCATCGAAAAGCGCGATCCGCGTTGCTCGCTCGACCGCTCGCTGCACGGCATCGACGTGCTGACCTCCATCCTGAAGTCGGGCGAGGAGGGCTGCTTCGTCGATATGACGACGACCTGCACGCAGCCCGAGCCGCTCGGCATCGAAGAGGCGCTGGCGCTTCTGCGCTGATCGGCTATCAATGCGATGCGGGCCGTTCGTGCCCGCGTCGCATCAGGACAGAAGGAGGATGTCATGGCCTGGCAACCAGCGGACGATCGCTATTCGAAGATGAAATACAACCGCTGCGGCCACTCCGGCCTCAAGCTGCCGGCGCTGTCGCTGGGGCTGTGGCACAATTTCGGCAACGACACGCCGCACGAGCGCAAGCAGGCGATCTGCCGCAGGGCCTTCGACCTCGGCATCACCCATTTCGATCTCGCCAACAACTACGGGCCGCCGGGCGGCAGCGCCGAGATCGCCTTCGGCGACATCCTGCGGACCGATTTCGCAGGCCACCGCGACGAACTGATCATCTCCTCCAAGGCCGGCTACAACATGTGGCCCGGTCCTTACGGCGAATGGGGCAGCCGCAAATA
>DASUPM010000406.1:0-10722 GCA_036281095.1 Pseudorhizobium sp. | reverse complement strand
GTTCGGTGCCGGGCATCAGTCATTCTCCGCATCAGTGCAACGCAACAAAAAAGCCACCCATCTCTGAGTGGCTTTTCCGTATTTCACAAGGCCGAGGCCAGAAGAAATTATCGCGAATAGAATTCGACGACGAGGTTCGGTTCCATGATGACCGCGTACGGCACGTCGGAAAGCGTCGGGACGCGAACATAGGTCGCGACCATCTTGCTGTGGTCGGCATCGATGTAGTCCGGAACGTCGCGCTCTGCGAGCTGGACCGATTCCAGAACCGAAACGAGCTGCTTCGACTTCTGGCGGACCTCGATCACGTCGCCGGCCTTGCAGCGGTAGGAACCGATGTTGACGCGAACGCCGTTCACCGTCACGTGACCGTGGTTGACGAACTGACGGGCGGCAAAGATCGTCGGAACGAACTTGGCGCGGTAGACGATCGCGTCGAGGCGCGATTCGAGCAGGCCGATCAGGTTTTCGCCGGTGTCGCCCTTGCGACGGTTGGCTTCCTCGTAGATCGCCCGGAACTGCTTTTCACGGACATCGCCGTAATAGCCCTTCAGCTTCTGCTTGGCGCGCAGCTGCACGCCGAAGTCGGAAAGCTTGCCCTTGCGGCGCTGACCGTGCTGGCCCGGGCCATATTCGCGGCGGTTGACCGGGGACTTCGGACGGCCCCAGATGTTTTCGCCCATACGGCGATCGATTTTGTACTTGGACGACGCGCGCTTGCTCATCGCATTTCCTTTCAACTGGCTACACCGGTCTGCTGCCAAACCGGATCAAGGAAACACGCCCTCCTCTGAACCCCGATTTAGGGATCCTGACAGGTTTCTCACGAAAGCGTCCGGAGAAAACCACGGGACATGTCAAATGAAACACCGGGCGTTGCCACCCGGTGCTGGCGGCGTCTTTAGGAGGAAGTCACGGAATTGTCAACCTTGCAGACGGAAGAGATCGAACAGGCATCTGTCTGGCGAGGTGCCGGGCGGGTTTTCCGGTTCCGGTTCACCGGCTAATGTCTCATCCTCCACCGAGATACAAGAATCGGATCTCCTCATGTCGTTTCCTGCAGATAGTGTGCTCGACCGCTTCCTCCGCTACGTCGTCATCGATACGCAGTCCGATCCCAGTTCGACAACCCAACCCTCGACGGAAAAGCAGAAGGATCTCGGCCGTCTGCTTGCGGAGGAACTCGACGCGCTGGGGCTGGCCGACGCCCATATGGACGAACATGGCAATGTCTACGCCACCCTTCCCGGCAACTCCGAAAAGCAGGTCCCGGCCATCTGCTTCTGTTCCCACATGGATACCGCGCCCGACTTTTCCGGAACATCGGTCAAGCCGCATATCGTGCGGAACTACCGGGGCGGCGATATCCGGCTTCCGGGCGATACGAGCCGAGTCATCACGATGGCGGACCATCCGGAGCTGAACGCCCAGATCGGTCACGACATCGTCACCACGGACGGCACCACCCTGCTCGGTGCCGACGACAAGGCCGGCATTGCCGAGATCATGACCGCCGCACAGTTTCTTCTTGCGCATCCGGAAATCAAGCACGGGCCGATCAAGATCCTCTTCACGACGGACGAGGAGATCGGCCGCGGCGCGGACAAGGTGGACCTGGAGAAGCTTGCCGCATCCTTCGGCTACACGCTGGACGGCAGCACGATCGGCGAGATCCAGAGCGAAAATTTCTCCGCCGACGGCGTGACGATCGACATTGCCGGCGTCGCGATGCATCCCGGTACGGCCAAGGACAAGATGGAGAACGCCATCAAGATTGCGAGTGCCATCATCGCCCGCCTGCCGCAGGACCAGGCGCCGGAGACGACGGAGGGCCGGCAGGGCTTCATCCACCCGATATCCGTCAGCGGCACGATGGAAGGCGCCCGGATCGGATTCATCATCCGCGATTTCGAGGAGACGGGGTTAGCCGACAAGGAAGACCTGCTGAAGGCGATAGCGGACGACGTGATGAAGGCCTACCCCGGATCGACCTGCCGCTTCGAGGTGAAGCAGCAGTACCGCAACATGAAGAGCGTCCTCGACCGGCATCCCGAGGTCATGGAGAACCTGATGGAGGCGACCCGCCGCGTCGGACTGCAGCCGAAGATCGACAGCATCCGCGGCGGCACGGATGGAGCAAGGCTCTCCTTCATGGGCCTGCCCTGCCCCAACATCTATACAGGCGGCCACGCCTACCACTCGCCGCTCGAGTGGATCAGCGTCCAGGACATGGAAACGTCGGTGAAGGCGATCGTGGAACTGGCCAGGATCTGGGAGGAGCGGGCGACGTAACGGCCGAAGACCGCCGGCGTCTCCTACTCGGCCGCATCCCGTCTCGATTCCGTCTCCTCCTCCGGCGCATCGGGAGCCCCGGGGGACGTCTGCACGTCGAGGTCCGGAAAGGCGACGATCCGCTTCCCGGAAAAATCGGAATGAACGACAGCGAGGCCCTGTTCCTCGAAATAGCCCAGCAGCCGTCGCGCGCGCCGCGCGGAATGGGTCCCGTAGGCTTTGGCGATGCGCATGTCCGAGGGGCACGACTCGCCGAGCAGCGCCGCCTTGGCCAGCATCAGGAAGACACCCTGCAGATCGTCCGACACCCTGGCGGACAGTTCAAGCGCCGTGGCCCATCCGGGCGTCTCCGCCGTTTCCTTATCGACCCCGGCGCGAGAGATCGCCACGCGCCGCCGGAATTCACTCATTGCCATCGGCGGGCCGGGCAAGCGGCGCATCCGGGCGCGCACGAGGAAATCCTGATAGAGGACGGAGTCGGTGCGGTAAGCCGCCTGCGGATCGTCGATGATCTCGGAAAGAACCGCATCCAGCCGCTCCTCGCGTTCCTCCGGCGAAAGCTCCGGCTGCGCAGGACGGGCGGGCTCCGGGATAGAAGCCGCGGCCGCCGGAGCGGAACGCGACAGTTCCGCCAGGATGTCGGTCGTCGGACGCGGCGCAGGCGGGGCGCGACGGACCACAGGGCGGGTAAACTCCTCCGGATCCGGCGTGAAGATCAGCTCCTCCACGTCCTGCGGTGCATCAGGCAGCGGCATCAGCTTCGGGCTGGACGACCGGGCCGAAGTCTCGACCGCGCCTATGACGATCGGCAGGGGACGTCGCGACAGGGCCGGCCCGAGCGCGACGAAATTGCCGCGCTGCAGGTCGCGGAACATCTCCGCCTGCCGCCGGTCCATGCCGAGCAGGTCGGCGGCGCGCGCCATGTCGATGTCGAGAAAGGTGCGCCCCATCAGGAAATTCGAGGCCTCTGCCGCGACATTCTTGGCAAGCTTGGCCAGACGCTGCGTCGCGATCACGCCGGCCAGACCGCGCTTGCGACCGCGGCACATGAGGTTGGTCATGGCCCCCAGCGACATCTTGCGGGCATCTTCGGAGACGTCTCCACCCACGGCAGGCGCGAACATCTGGGCTTCGTCCACGACCACCAGCACCGGATACCAATAGTCGCGATCGGCATCGAACATGCCGTTGAGGAAGGCCGCGGCGGCGCGCATCTGCTCCTCGATGTCGAGCCCTTCCAGGGTGAGCACGCAGGAGACCCGGTGCTGGCGGATACGCGTCGCGATGCCGATCAGTTCCGCCTCGGTGCGCTCCCCGTCCACCACCACATGGCCGTACTTGTCCGCCAGAGTGACGAAATCCCCCTCCGGATCGATGATGACCTGCTGCACCCACGGTGCGGACTGTTCGAGCAGGCGTCGCAGGAGGTGGGACTTGCCGGAGCCGGAATTGCCCTGAACCAGCAGGCGCGTCGCCAGAAGCTCCTCGATATCGAGCTTTGCGGGAGCACCTCCGGACACGGTCCCCATATCGATGCCGACCTGCAATGCACGAACCCCGTATGCTTGATCTCTGGACAGCGACGCGACTGCGCGTCTCCCGTCCCCTTAGCAGCTTTCGAGATTCGTTGCGCGCCGGCGGGCGCAAAATGCACAGGCTTTAATGCTGGGCCAGATTGGGTTGCCAAAGGGCACCGAGGCGGCTCGGGCAACTTCGCCAAGACCAAGCCGCCCGCAGTCTCTCCTCTACCAGAGGTTTTTTCCGTCGATCACCGTATGCGGCCAATCCTCGGCGTCGAAATCGTCGAACAGCCGGGCGTTGACTGCGAAGCGGCGTGTCTCGCCATCCCAGGTGCCGTCCATCTGGAAGTCCGGACTGTCGGTATAGGTAGCGCAGCCGCAGGTGCCACAGAAATGATGCGCCACGAGCCTGGAATTCCAGCGATAGATCCTGTCGCTGGCGTCGGTCGCCTTCACCCGAACCTGCTTGGGCTCGTAATATGCGTAGAGTGCACCGCGCCTCGAACAGAAGGAACAGGTGCAGCGGGTCAACGCCTGCGGCAGTTCGCCGTCCACCTCGAAAATTGTCTCTCCGCAGTGACACCGTCCGTTCAGCATCTGAACAGCCTCCCCCGTTTCAGGCCGCGGCCCGCTTCCAACCGAGCGTCAGGAGTCCCGCGCCGATTATCAGCGAACCGCCGGTACGGTTGACGAACCGCTGGACACCTGGCTTGCGCACGTGGTTGCGGGCCAGGGCCGCAAGAAGTGCATAGACAGCGGCGTTGAGCACCGCCAGCACGAGGAACGTCGCCTCGAAGATCAGCATCTGGGTGAAGAGCGGCTGCGTGAGATCAAGGAACTGCGGAAGAAACGCGACGAAGAACATGATGCTCTTCGGATTCAATGCCGTAACCACATAGGCGTGGAGGAAGATCCGCAGCGGCCGCTCGGGCTGTGCGGTCTCGCCGATCACCGCTTCAGGCGATGCCGGCGCTCTCCAAAGCTTGAACCCGAGATACATCAGATAAGCAGCACCGATCCACTTCAGCACGGTGAACAGCGCGGCCGACGTCGCAAGAAGCGCCCCGAGGCCGAGCATGGAGGCGGTCATGGCGGTGAAGTCCCCGAGCGCGGTTCCGGCGACCGTGGCGGAGGCAACCTTGCGGCCATGGCTCAGGGCATAGGAAATGACCAGCAGGATCGTCGGGCCGGGGATCGCGAGCAACACAGCCGACGCGGCGACGAATGCCAGCCAGTTCTCGATGGGCATGTGGAACCTCCTCCGTTCGTCCCGCGGAGCAAGCCATCGATTTCACGAGTTGGCAAGAGGCAGCGACCGCCCTCAGTCCACACGCAACCCGAAGCCCTGCATCAGGCGCCGGGTCGCTACGTCCGGTTTGCCGGAGGTGAAGACGGCAATGTCCGGTTGGGACGGCATCGATTCTTCCACTCGACCGTGCGGCGGCAGGAGAGACAGCGCCCGTCGCGCAATCGCTTCCGCGGGGTCGATCCAGTCGACCGGCCAGGGTGCGGTCTTGCGCATCCGATTGACGAGAAACGGATAATGGGTGCAGGCCAGCACCACGATGTCGGTGCGCCTCCCGTCCTGCTCGATGAAGCACGGGGCGATCTCCTCGCCGACAGCCATCTCGTCGACGAAACCCTCGCGCATATAGGTCTCTGCCAGCCCCGCAAGACGGTTGCTTCCAACGAGACGCACATGCACCTTCGTCGCCCATTCGCCGATCAGGTCTCGCGTATATTGACGCTTCACCGTTCCCGGCGTTGCCAGCACGGAAACCAGCCCCGACCGGGTCCGCTCCGCAGCCGGTTTGATGGCCGGCACGGTCCCGACGAAGGGCGTATCGGGAAAGGCGGCACGCAGGTCGCCAAGAACGAGTGTCGAGGCCGTGTTGCAGGCAATCACTGCAATCTCCGGATCATGCTCGGCGATCAGGCCCCTGAACAGCGTGACGATGCGCTCGCGAAGTGCCGCCTCTTCCCAGCCGCCATAGGGAAATCCGGCATCGTCGGCGACGTAGACGAAGCGGCGATCGGTCATCAGGACACGCGCCTCGCGCAGCACCGTCAGCCCGCCGATGCCCGAATCGAACACCAGCACCGGCTTCAGCCTAGTCCTCGTCATTCTCCGCCGTCTCCCCCGCAGCACTTGCCTTCGGCCACCGTCGCGGGAAGCGGTCGAGCGAGTTGATCACCCCGCGAAAGACGCTGATCTCCTGCTCCGTGAAGCCGCGACGCGATATCACGGCGCGAAGGTTGTCGATCATTTTGGGCTTTTTCGCGGGCGGATGGAAATAGCCGCGGGAATCGAGCGCCTCCTCCAGGTGTTCGAAAAGGCCCAAGACCTGCTCCTTCGTGGACGGCCTCTGCTCGACCGGCTGGAAGGGCGTCGCCGCGACGTCGTCCAGCCCCGTCTTCATCCACTCGTAGGACATCAGGAGCACCGCCTGGGCGATGTTGAGCGACGCGAATGCGGGATTGACGGGGAATGTGACGATCTCGTCGGCCAGCGCAACTTCCTCGTTGGTCAGGCCCCAGCGCTCCCGGCCGAACAGGATGCCGCTCTTTTCGCCCGCCTTGAACTTCTCGCGCAGCGTGGCGGCCGCGACGACCGGGGAACGGACCGGCTTGAAGCCGTAGCGTTCGCGGGCAGTCGTGGCATAGATGAAATTGAGGTCGGCGATCGCCTCCTCCAGCGTCTCATAGACTTTCGTCGCGTCGATCACGTGATCGGCCTTGGACGCGGCCGCCCGCGCCTTCTCGCTCGGCCAGCCGTCACGCGGGTTGACGAGACGCAGTTCCGCCAGGCCGAAATTGGCCATGGCGCGGGCAACCATGCCGATGTTCTCGCCGAGCTGCGGCTCCACGAGAATAATGGCCGGGCCTTCGGCTATGAGTTCGCGCTCGCTGTTGGTTCCTGACATTCTTCATCCGATCCTTTGGCCGCCGCAATAGCGGCCCCCGAACGGATCGGCAAGACCTCGCCCTGTCTCAGCGCTCGGCCAGTGCGAGCTTCGCGCCCATGGCGACGAAGGCTGCAGCAAAGGTGCGGCGCATCCAGTTCACCACCGCCGGCCGCGAAATGACATGCCTGCGCAGCGACGCGGCGAAGATCCCGTAGCCGACGAAGACGACGAAGGTCAGCCCCATGAATATGCCGCTCAGCGCGAGCATCGTCGGCAAGGCACTTTCCTCGCCGGGGCTGACGAACTGCGGCAGGAAGGCGAAGAAGAAGATCGACAGCTTCGGATTGAGGATGTTGAGGAGGATGCCGGAAACGATGGTCTGCCGCACCGAACGCGGAGCGCTTTTCTCATCGATGCTCAGCGCGCTGCGGTCCAGCAGGGTCCGCCACGCCATGTAGAGAAGGTACGCGACACCGAGATATTTGACGATCTCGAAAGCGAGCGCGCTTGCATGGAGCACCGCCGCCAGTCCGGTGATCGCCGCCGCTATATGCGGAACGATCCCGAGCGTGCAGCCGAAGGCTGCAACGATGCTTGCCCGGACGCCGCGGGTCAGGCCGGCGGAGAGCGTATAGAGCACGCCGGTGCCGGGAGAAGCGACGATGACGAGGGACGTCAGCAGGAACTCGATGCTCATCACATTATCCTCCGCTGGAACGTTCGAAAGTCGTTCAGTGTCAGGGCTGGCTGGAATTGCAGGCCGGCTTGTCTAGGACCTCAAGCCTGGCGAGATTGCCGCTCAGTACGAAGTCACCGTAGTCCATGGTGAGATCGCGCGTGATGCCGTTGCCGTAGAGCTTGAAGGACATTGAATAAACGGGGGTGGTGTCGCCTGCCCCGCCGTCGTTGAAATAGGCGATGGTGACTGGCCAGTAGGGGGCGGTCGAAAACTTTCCAGCCTTTGCCGCGTCGTCTGCGCCTGCCTTTTCTTCCGGCGTCTGCTGCGGGCCGATCACGGTGTTGGTGATCATGCTCTGGTCGCCGTTTTCCGAGCCGTCGAAGATGCGCGTCTCGAAGAAGCGCTTGCCGGCCCGCGCACTGTTGATCACTTCCAGCATATGCTCTGTCGGAAAGGCGCTCTCGACCAGTTCCAGCTGCCGCGCATCCGGGCGGCGGATCTCCACCTTGATCTTCGAGTCGTCGTCCCTCGCCTCGCCGGCGATCTCCTTATCCATCTGGTCATCGGTGAAGGACTTCGTCTCGAAGCGGAACTGGCCCTCTTCCGTATTCTCGAAGGTCGTCGTCTGCTGGTCGGTCAGCCGGGTCTCCTCACCGGTATTGATCCGCGTGACGAAACGGAAATTGGTCGTGAATCCTGTGCAGGCCGAGCCGGTGAACTCATAGACCATGCGGCCGCTCATGCCCTCGATGCCGGAACGCTCGGACGCATCCTTCAGTTCGAGGTCGTAGACGGCCCGATGCGGCAGAAGCGAAGCGGCGCCCTCGACGCCGCCCCAGGCCGGCGCCGCTGCTCCGGCAGCAATGCCAATGACCAGCATCGCCGCAGGTCTCGAATACTCCATCCAATATCTCCTGTCGGACTTTGCCGACGATGTTATAAGAACGCCATCCAGCAAGGCTATCGCCTTGAATGCAGGATTTTTGAGACGCTGACAACAAAACTGGAGTCAAACATGTCCGAAGCCATCGAGGATCGCCTCAGCAAGCGGGGGATAACCCTGCCCGTGGCCGCCGCGCCCGCGGCCAATTATGTCCCATTCACCGTCAGCGGCAATATCCTCTATCTCTCGGGCCAACTGCCGATCGAAAACGGCAAAGTTGCGGTGACCGGGCTTGTCGGCCGCGACATCGATGTGGCGGGCGCCCAGCGCGCCGCGGAACTCTGCGCCATCAACATCCTGGCTCAGGCCAAGGCAGCGCTCAACGGCGATCTCGGACGCATCCGGCGGGTCCTCAAGCTCAACGCCTTCGTCGCCTCGGCGCCGGATTTCACCGAACAGCATCTTGCGATCAATGGCGCATCCAACCTCATCGCCGAGATCCTTGGCGACGCCGGCAAGCACGCCCGCGCGGCGGTCGGCGTGGCGGCCCTCCCCCTCAACGCGTCCGTGGAGATCGACGCGATCATAGAGATCGACGCATGACTTCGGCCGACTGGATCAAGGACCTTCCCGTCGCGCATCGCGGCTACCACGACATGAACAGGACCGTCTGGGAAAACACGCTGTCGGCCTTCTCCCGTGCCGTGGAGGCGGGCTTTGCCATCGAATGCGATCTGCAACTCACCGCCGACAGCATTCCAGTCGTTTTTCATGACCATGATCTCGAGCGGCTTTGCGGCATCAAGGGCGATGTGCGGGAACGCACCTCGGCGGAACTGGCGATGCTGACGGTCGGCGGTACTGCGGATAAGATCCCGACGCTGAAGCAGATGCTGAAGCTCGTCGCCGGCAAGGTGCCGCTCGTGATCGAGATCAAGGGTCGCGCCGGGGAAGACGACGGTTTCGTCGAAGCGGTGCTGGAGGACCTCGAAGGGTATCAGGGCAAGGTCGCGCTGATGAGCTTCGATCACCACATCCTCAAGGATCTCAAGTCGGCGAACTGCCCCTATCCCGTCGGGCTCACGGCCGAAGGCGTGAAGCCGGAAGACTTTTTCCGCCACGACGAAGCGATGCAGCTCGGCCTGGACTTCATTTCCTACAGCTGGGCTCATCTGCCCAACAGCTTCGTCACCGGCCGGAGACAATCGCATGTCCCTGTCATTACCTGGACGGTCAGGGATGAAAACGCTCGTGCTCATACCTATACTCAGGCAGACCAGATGACCTTCGAGGGTTTCGACCCGAGGGAGACCGCCGCCGTATAGGATGACAACAACCCTCTCCATCCGCATAGAGAATACGTTCTCCGCGATCGCGCCCGAGCAATGGTCGCGGTTGTCGGGGACGTCGAGGTCGCAGGGCGGCAGCTACCACCCGTTCCTCTCCCACGCCTATCTCTCCTCGCTGGAAGAGTCAGGCTCGGCCACGGCAAGGAGCGGGTGGATGGGGCATCATCTCCTGCTGGAGGATGACGACGGCGTCCTGCTCGGCGCCATCCCCGGCTATCTGAAGAGCCACAGCCAGGGCGAATACGTCTTCGACCACGGCTGGGCCGACGCCTTCGAGCGCGCCGGGGGACGATACTATCCCAAGATCCAGTGCAGCATTCCCTTCACCCCCGCCACCGGGCCGCGCCTGCTGGTGGCGGACGGGCAGGACCCGGATCAGATTCGCCTCACTCTCGCCTCCGGTCTCCGGCAGGTGACCGAGAAGCTCGGCGTCTCCTCCGCCCACGCGACCTTCCTGCCCGAACAGGAACTGCCCGCCTTCGAACAGGCCGGTTACCTGCACCGGACGGACCAGCAGTTCCACTTCATCAACGACGGCTATGCCAACCACGAGGCCTTCCTCGAAACGCTTGCCTCCCGCAAGCGCAAGGCGCTGAAGAAGGAGCGCCGGGCGGCTCTGGAGAACGGCATCACCATCGAATGGCTCACCGGCAGCGACCTGACCGAGAATATCTGGCATCAGTTCTTCGCCTTCTACATGGATACGGGCAGCCGCAAATGGGGACGTCCCTATCTCACCCGACCGTTCTATTCCCTGATCGGCGAGCGGATGGCGGACGATATCCTGCTGGTGATGGCGAAGCGCGATGGCCGCTACATTGCCGGCGCCATCAATTTCATCGGCTCCGAGGCGCTCTACGGCCGCCACTGGGGATGTACTGAAGATCATCCCTTCCTTCACTTCGAGGTATGCTACCATCAGGCCATCGACTTTGCCCTCGCAAAGGGCCTTGCCCGTGTCGAGGCGGGCGCGCAGGGGGAACACAAGCTCGCGCGGGGATACCTTCCTGTCACGACCCATTCGGCTCACTACATCGCCCATCCGGGCCTTCGCCAGGCGGTCGCGGACTATCTGCGGCGTGAGCGGCAGGAG